>CAZLYE010000169.1:0-2679 GCA_964562865.1 uncultured Binatia bacterium (SeqCode)
CGCGACCCGGCGGACCCGAGCCACGTGATCAGCAAGCTCTGGGACGACCGGCGCCTCCCGGTCGTGTGGGTGATGAGCGAGGACGGCCTCCCCGGCAGCGGGATCTCGAACGACGTGCTGCGCGCCGAGGTGCAGGCGGCCTTCGACGCCTGGCAGAACGTCGCGACGTCGCGGATCGCCTTCACCTTCGGCGGCTTCGTCCCCGCGCGGAACTCCGGCGTCGGCGGTCCGCTCGGCCCCGGCATCGACGGCCGCAACCTCGTCACGTTCACGGATCCGGACGTCATCTTCCCGACCGGCGGAGAGCTCGCGGTCGCGATCACGTTCTCGTTCGCGACCGACGTCAACATCGACTCGCCGGCGCGCGCCGACCTCGACGGCGACGGCGTGCCCGACATTCCGCAGGGCATCTATCCCGCGGGCAGCATCTTCGACGCGGACATCGTCTTCAACTCGGGGATGACGTTCTCGATCGACGGCTCCAACGGCTCGCACGACATCCGTGCCATCGCGACGCACGAGGTGGGGCACGCGATCGGCCTCTCGCACTCCATGATCCGCGACGCGGTCATGTGGCCGTTTCTCGCGAACGACATCACCGCCGCGCGCACCCTGAAGCCCGACGACGTCGCGTACGCGTCGTTCTTCTACCCCGCGGAGCCGGCCTTCGACGCCGCGTTCGGCGCGATCCGGGGCCAGGTGACGAACGGCTTCGACGGGGCGCCGATCCTCGGCGCGCACGTCTTCGCAGTCGACCCCCCGACGGGCGCGATGGTGGTGGGCGCGTACAGCAACGACGACGGCAGCTACGTGATCCCCGGGCTCGCGCCGCAGAACTGGCTGGTCGGCATCGAGCCGCTCGACGGCGACCCCGTCGGACTCGATCCGTTCCGCGTGAACGAGGTGGTCGCGGGCACCTTCGACACGAACTTCCCCGAGGAGTTCTACGACGCGAACGAGTCGAGCGTCGAGGCGGACCCGATGGCTGCGCTGCCGATCGCGGTGACGGCCGGGGCCGACACGACCGGCATCGACATCGTCACGAACACGGTCGAGGTCCCGGGGGTGAACCGCCTCCTCAACGCGGGCTTCAACCTCCTCGCGTATCCGGTCGCGGTGCCGTCGGGGACGCAGGCGTTCGACCTCCTCCGTGCGCTCGGCGCTCCGAGCGAGGTGAACGCGCTCGAACGGTTCGTCCCGGGTACGAGCACCTTCGAGCGCGCCGAGTACGTGGACGGCGTCCCGGCCGGCGCGAACTTCCCGATCCGTCGCGGCGAGGGCTACGTGGTCCACCTCCCGACCGAGAGGGTGGTGGGCTTCTCGGGCCACACCGACTGTCCCGACCTCGACCTCGTGCGCGGCATGAACCTGATCGGCGTCCCGTGCCCGGCGGCGGGCTACACGGCCCGCCAGATGCTCCAGGACCTCGGCACGCAGTTCGAGGTGGAGTCGGTCCAGCGTTTCGACCCTGCGACGGCCGCCTACCAGCGCGCGCTCTGGGACGCCACGGGGGTGCCCTCGGGCGACGACTTCCCGATCGTCAACGGCGAGGGCTACGTCGTCACGATGCTCCTCGACAAGGCCGGGGTGCGCCTCCCGGCCGCGAGCCGGAGCTTCGCGCCGGTGATCGACGGGCTCAGCCCTGGGCGCGGCGTCCCCGGGACGGTCGTCGTGATCCTCGGCGCCAACTTCGCCGCCGAGCCGTCGGACAACCTCGTGACGTTCAACGGGACGGCCGCGGGCGTGGTGTTCGCCACCTCGACCTCGCTGACGGTGACCGTGCCGAACGGCGCCACGACCGGACCCGTCCGCGTGACCGTCGCGGGCCGGCCGAGCAACACCGTCGACTTCGTGGTCGAGCCTGCGACGGTCGACGAGGACCCGACGGGGCCGCTCTCCCTCGTGTCGGGGCAGACCGTCAACGGGACGCTCTCCGCCGACGGCGAGCAGGACCGCTACGAGTTCACCGCGCTCGCCGGCTCCGTCGTCACCGCGAGCGCCGAGTCGGTCACGCCGGGCGTGCCGGACCTCCTGCTCGTTCTCGAGGACCCGTTCGGCGTGGCGGTCGCGACCGACGACAACGGCGGCGGGGGCTCGAACCCGCGGATCAACAACTTCGTCATCCAGAACACGGGCACGCACACCATCGTCGTCACCAACGTGCCCGGGAGCGGCACGGGCGCGTATCACCTGCATCTCACGATCGCGACCCGCTCGTCGGCGCCGGCGGTGTCGATCCTCGGCGGCGACTTCCAGACCGCGCTCGCCGGCACCACGCTGCCGGATCCGCTGACGGTGCTCGTGACCGGCCCGACGGGGGCGCCGGTCTCCGGGGTGCCGGTCACCTTCGTCGCCAGCGCGGTGACGGTGAGCGAACTCGCCGCCAGCCCGGCGAACGCCGGCACGGTGGTGCTCGCCACCAACGCGTCCGGCGTCGCGAGCGTCGAGACGACGCTCGCTGGCATGCCCGGCGTCTACGACGTCACGGTCACGGTCGAGGGCGCACAGACCACGTTCCACGTCGCGGCGAGCGACACGGCCATCCGGACGGTCGAGATGCACGGCGACCAGCAGACGGGGACGGTCGGCATGCCGCTCCCGGCGCCGCTCGTGATCGTCGTGAAGGATGCCCTCGGCAACGGCGTGTCGACCGCGCTGGTGGGGTTCCGGGTGGTCGGT
>CAZLYE010000170.1:0-4184 GCA_964562865.1 uncultured Binatia bacterium (SeqCode)
GCTCCGGCTGCTGCGACTGCAGCTCGACGGGGAGGACGCGCTCGAGCGCCGTGCCGACGAAGCCCGCGTCGCCGAAGAGATGGCCGCCGCCGGTCACGACGAGGGCGCCTCCCGCCGCCACGCGGCGGGCGACCGCCGCGAGCGCACGGTCGGAGAGGCCCGCCCGCGCGACGTCCTCGAGCACGATCAGGTGATACTCGTCGAGCCGGGCCGCACGCTCGGCGAGCCCCGGCGGCCCCGTGACCTCGACGTCCATGCCGCGTCGCGCGAGGGCGAGCGCGACGACCGGCCGCTCGCGCTCGCTCACCACGAGCGCGTGGACGGGACGGGTGACGCCGATCGGGCGCGCGACGGGCCCCGGCGCCGGCGGCTCGCCCGGCGGGAAGAGCAGCTCGGCCTCGAGGAGCCGGCTCCCCGGGTCGTCGAAGACGTACGGCAGTCGGACGACGCTCACGCCGGGCGGCAGCTCGACCGGGACGGGCATCAGCGCCTGCCCGTCGACCGCGAGCTCGAGCGCCGCGCTGCGCGGTGCGGTCGCGCGGCTCTCGACCACCGCCTGCACCGGCAGCACCGCGTGGGCGGGTGCGAGCCCCGGCGCGAGGACGCGACGGACGCTCGCGGCCGGCAGGCGCGCCGCGGGGGGCACCACGGGGAAGACGGGCACGCGCGGCTCGGCGAGCGCCGCCTCCGCGAGGACGCTCGCCTCGGTCTCGTTGCCGTCGGTGAAGAGGACGACGGCGGCCTGCTTGTCGCCGGGGCAGAGCGGCGCCGCGCGTGCGAGCGCGCCCGCGAGATCGGTATCGCCCGTCTCGAGCGCCGCGACGTCGGCGTCCGGGAGGAGCACGGCGACGGGTGGGCGCCCCGCGGCGGGATGCGCCACGACGCGCGCCCGGCCGGCGAAGGCGAGCGTGCCCACCACGTCGTCGTCGCCGAGCCGCGGGAGGAGCCGGGCGAGGAAGTCGGCGGCCGTGTCGACCGCGGCGCGCTGCACGCTCGCGGAGACGTCGATCGCGGCGACCACGCACGCGCCCGTGCCGGGGCGCGTCCGCTCGACGTAGACGCCCGCGAGGGCGAGGACCACGAGCGCGGCGGCGAGCGCCCGGCACGCGCCGGCGAGCCATGCCTGCCTTGCGGTCACGAGGAAGAACGGCAGCGCGAGGAGCGCCGCGAGCGCGGCCGGCGCCGCGGCGCGGAGCGCGCCGAGCCCGAAGGGGAGCGTCATGCGCGCCGCACCCAGAGCGTCCATTCGAGGACGAGCAGCGAGGCCGCGGCGACGTAGAGCCACCAGCCGACCTCGTGCCGCCCGCCCACGGGCAGCGCCGCGACGGCCGGTCGCGTGGTCGCTGGCCACTCTCCGCCCCCGCCGCGCCCGATGTCGGACTCCCGGTCGTCGAACAGGTTGGCGAGGACGAGCCGCTCCCCGATGCGCTGCGCACCCGCGCGCTCCGCGACCACGACCGGCGGGTCCCCCGCGACGGGCAGCGCGACGCCGGTGTGGACCGCGATCGGTGCGGCGCCGGGAGCCTCCTCGAGCCACGCGAGCGTGCGGAGCGTCAGGAGGAGGAGCGGCAGGTCGTCGGACGACGCGAGCGGTGCCGCGCCGAGGCACGCCGTCCGCGTTCCGTCCCGCTCGCCGGCCACCAGGAAGGGGAACGCGCCGCGCTCGGTCGCGGCGAGGACGACCGCGGCGCCCCACGGCGGTGTCGCGAGCTCGGCGGTGCCGGGGAGCGCGATCGCCTCGAGCGCGCCGAGCCCGCGGACCGCCGGATGGTCCGCCGCCCAGTCCACCACCGCGGCGTCCTCGACGGCCCGCGCCGTCGGGCAGACGTCGTTTCCCACCGGCGGCGCCATCCACAGCGCGGGGATCGGGAGCGGGGCCGCGGGCGCCACGCCGTCGAGGACGACGGCGCGCGCGTCGGCCTCGGGCGCGGCGTCCCACGCGGCCGGCGCGACGGTCCGCACGCGACTTCCCGGGACGGTCGCGGCCAGCTCGCCGAACGTCGCGGCGAGGGCGGGCGACGCCGTCACGACCACGACGTCGAGCGGGTCGGCGGCGGCGATCCATCCCACGGCGCGGTCGTCGACGGCGAGCGCGTCGCCCCCGACGAGCGCCACCGTGAGCGTCCCCGCGGCCGGCGGGTCCTTGAGGAGCACGTGCGCGGCGCCGCGGGCGGGGAGCTCGTGCTCGCGCCGCGTCCAGTCCCGGTCTCCCACGCGCGCCTCCAGGACCACGCGGCGCGCGGCGTGTGCGTAGCTCCGGACGAGCACCGTGACGCTCGCCTCCGACGCGGGACGGAACGGCGTCTGCTCGACGTCGAGCCCGGCGATCGCCACGTTGTCGTCGGTGCGCCCGATCTGCACCCAGTCGACGGCGGCGAGGCGCCCGACCGCGACGCCGCTCTCCTCGCGGGGGAGATCCGTGAACACGACGACGCGCGTCTCGGCCCTCGCGCCGAGCTCGCCGAGCGCGAGCTCGATGGCGGGCGCCAGGTCCGTCGGCGTGTCGACGGGCTCGACCGCTTCCAGGCGGTCGAGGGCGCGTGCGTGGTCGGCGGTCCAGCGGAGCAGCACGTGCGTCCGGTCGGCGGCGGTGACGAGCATCACCTCGTCGCCGGCGAGCAGCTGCGTCACGAGCGCGCGGGCCCGGCCGCGCGCCAGCTCGAAGCGGGTGCCGCGGTCCTCCCGCGCCTGCATGCTGGCCGACGCGTCGAGGACGACGAGCAGCCGGACGCCGCCGCTCGCGGGCACCGGCTCGGCGAGGTACGGGCGCACGTAGCCGGCGATCAGCGCGAGCAGGATGCCGAGCTGGGCGAGGAAGAGGGGATCGGGCCGGAAACGCTGCCGGTCGAGGGCCGTGGCCGGGACGCGCTCCCAGAGGAAGAGCGTCGCGACGGGGACGACGCGGCGCCGGCGGCCGCGCAGCCAGAGCGCCACGAGGACCGCGACCGCAGCGAGGGCGACGGCGCCGGCAGGATTGAGGACGCCGAGGCTCATCCGCCCCTCACCGCCGCCGGATGATCCCGCGCCGCGGCAGCTCGACGGTCAGGAGCTCGGCCAGGGACGCGTCGGTGATGAGACGCGCGTACACCGACCGCGTCCGCTCGGCGAGCGCCTCGAGCGCGCGGAGGTGCTCGTCCAGCACGGCGGCGTAGCTGGCGAGGACGGCGGCCGTGAGCTCGATCGGCCGCGTGGCACGCGACTCGACGTCCGCGAGGACGCCGCGGGAGAAGTCCCGCGCGGGCTCGAGCTCGCCGCGGCCGAGCACGTGCAGCAGGAGCACCTCCCAGCGCCGCGCCCGGAGCGCCTCCACCCCTCGCTCGATCTCCCCCGGGTCCATCATGAGGTCCGAGACGACGATCGCGAGGCCCGGAACGGGATGGCGCCGCGCGTAGGACGCGAACGCCTCGCCGAGCGCGAGCGCGCCCCGCGCGTCGATCCCGCCGAGCGCCTCGCGCACCTGCGCGACGCTCGTCCGCTGGCGGAGGACCGGCGAGACGCGCGCCGCCGTACCCGCGAACGACCCCACCCGCACCGCGTCGTTCGCGGCCAGCGCCACGTACGCGAGCGCCAGCACGACGTCCTTCGCGACGCCGAGCTTGTCGTCGCGCTCGGGCACGGCCATCGACGCGCTCGCGTCGAGCAGCAGGTGGACGACGAGCTCGCGCTCGGCGGTGAAGCGGCGGACGACGAGCGTGTCGAGCCGGCCGACCGCGTTCCAGTCGAGGTGGCGGAGATCGTCGCCGGGCGCGTACGGCCGGTGGGCCTCGACCTCGATGCCGGCCGGCTGGGGGCGGCCGGGAAAGCGCCGGTCGCCCGGCCGCTCGCCCATGCCCCGGCGGACGTGGAGGGCGAGCCGGGAGAGCCAGCCGAGGTCGGCGCTCATCCGCGGAGCCGGGCGGCGCCGGCGAGCACGCGCCGGACGACCTCGGCCGCGTCGACGCCGGCCGCGTCGGCCGCGAAGCTCATCACGAGGCGGTGGCGGAGCGCGGGCAGCGCGACGCGGTGGACGTCGTCGAAGCTCACGTGCGGACGTCCCGCGAGGAGCGCCGTCACCTTGGCGCCCAGGATGAGCGCCTGGCCGCCGCGCGGGCTCGACCCGTAGGTCACCCAGCGTCCGACGGCCTCGTCGGGCTCGCCGCTCGACGGCACCGTCCGCCGCACGAGCGTCGCGACGTAGCGCTCGA
>CAZLYE010000171.1:0-3093 GCA_964562865.1 uncultured Binatia bacterium (SeqCode)
TCCGCTCCCACACCACCCGCTGGGCCAGGTCCATGAGCGCCTTCACCTCCACCGCCCGTGCCCCGCCCTCGTTCACGATGAAGTTCGCGTGTCGATCCGAGATGCTCGCGCGCCCCGCGCGCGCGCCCTTGAGGCCCGCCGCGTCGATCAGCCGTCCGGCGTGATCGCCGCGCGGGTTCTTGAAGATGGAGCCCGCGTTGGCGCTGCCGTGCGGCTGCGCCGCGATCCGCCGCAAGCGCGCGTCGTCCATCCGCTCGCGCACCGCGGCTGGCGTTTCGCGGCGGAGCCGGAAGCGGACGGCCGTGACGACGAAGCCGGGGGGCAGCGCCGCCCGGCGGTACGCGAAGGCGAGCGCGGATGCGTCGATCACGGCCGGCATCCCGCGCGCCGGGTCGACGCCCTCGACCGCCTCCACGGCCCCGGACACCTCGCCGCCGTACGCGCCGGCGTTCATGAACAGCGCGCCGCCGACCGTCCCCGGGATGCCCTCCGCGTACTCGAGCCCGCCGAGCCCGCGCGCCGCAGCCTCGCGCGCGAGGCGCCCGATCTGCACCGCCGCTCCGGCGCGCGTCATGGTGTCGGGCGCCGCGGGCCACTCGATGCGGGCGAAGCCGCGGCCGAGCTTCACGACCACGCCCCGGATGCCGCCGTCGCCGATCAGCACGTTCGACCCGCCGCCGAGGAACGCGACGCGGACACCGGCCGCGGCGGCGGCGGCGAGGACGTGGGTCAGCTCCTCCACCGTGTCGGGAAGCACGAGCAGGTCGGCCGGTCCGCCGATCCGGAAGGACGTGTACCGCGCGAGCGCCTCCCCGGGCCGGGCGCGATCCCCCAACCGCGCGCGGATCGCGTCGACCACGGCGGGGGGGACGGCGTCCGGCATGCTCAGTGGATGGCCGGGACGGCGGCGCCGGTGCGGAGGAGGCCGAGGAACTCGTCGGCCGTCTTGTGGATGTCGCCCGCGCCGAGCGTCAGCACGAGATCGCCGGGCCGCACGACCTCGAGCAGCGCGTCGGCAACGCGCTCGCGTGCGGCGACGTAGCGCACGTCCAGATGGCCGCGGCGGCGGAGCGCCTGGTACACGGCCTCCGACGAGATGCCCTCGATCCGCTCCTCGCCGGCCGAGTAGATCTCGGTGAGGACGATCGCGTCGGCGTCGTCGAAGGCCTCGAGGAACTCGTTGAAGAGGTCCTGCGTGCGCGAGTAGCGATGCGGCTGGAACGCGACGACGAGGCGGCGCGGGAATCCCTCGCGCGCCGCGCGGAGGGTCGCCCGGATCTCCTCCGGATGGTGCCCGTAGTCGTCGACCACGAGGATGTCGTGCTCCTCGCCCTTCACCTCGAAGCGGCGGTGGATGCCGCCGAACTCCTCGAGCGCGTGCGCCGCGATGCGGAAGGGTATCTCGAGGTCGTCCGCGACGGCGAGCGCCGCGAGGGCGTTGAGCGCGTGGTGGCGCCCGGGCATGTGGAGCCGGACGGGGCCGAGCCGGCGGTCGCCGCGCCAGACCTCGAAGACCGTCTCGAGCCCCGTCACCTCGAGGTCCCGCGCCTGCCACTCGGCGTCGGGCGACACGCCGTACGTGACGAAGCGCTTGCGGACCTGGGGGAGCAGCGCACGGACGTTGACGTTGTCGATGCAGAGGACGGCGAGGCCGTAGAAGGGAACGCGATGGATGAACTGCAGATACGACTCGCGCACGCGCTCCATGTCGCCGTAGTAGTCGAGGTGTTCGCGGTCGATGTTGGTCACGACCGCGACGATCGGGGAGAGCAGCAGGAAGGTGCCGTCGCTCTCGTCCGCCTCGGCGACGAGGAACTCGCCCTGCCCGAGGCGGGCGTTCGTGCCGAGCGCACGGACCTTCCCCCCGACGACCATCGTCGGGTCGCGGCCGGCCTCGCGCAGCACCGCGGCGACGAGCGACGTCGTGGTGGTCTTGCCGTGGCTCCCCGCGACCGCCACGCCGTACTTCATGCGCATCAGCTCGGCGAGCATCTCGGCCCGCGGGATCACCGGGATCTTGGCCGCGCGCGCCCGCGTCACCTCCGGGTTCGCGAACGTGACCGCGGAGGAGATCACGAGGACGTCGATGTCGCTCGTCACGTGGTCCGCGTCGTGCGGCCCGAGGTGGATCCGGGCGCCGAGCCGTGCGAGGCGGCGCGTGGTCTCGCTCTCGACCAGATCGGAGCCGGAGACGACGTATCCCAGGGTGAGCAGGACCTCCGCGATGCCGCTCATGCCGATGCCGCCGATGCCGACGAAGTGGACCCGTCGCTTTCGGCCGTTCACCGCAGAGCTCCCCTGTCGGGCCAGCCCGAGCCAACCGCTCCAGTCTCCCACCCCACCCTGCACGCCGGCCACGCACTCATCGAATTACCGAAGCGTCGTACGGTGTTCAAGTGGCACTGGCCACGCCGCGCATTTTCTTTCTCGCAGCGCGCGCCGAGGCGATCCGCAGGCACTCCTCCGCCACCCGGTGCGCGGCATCGGGCCGGCCGAGCGTCCGGGCACGCGCGGCCATGGCGGCGCGGCGGTCGGGGTTCTCGAGGAGCGTGCGCAGGCTTCCGGCCAGGCGGACGCCGGTCAGCTCGGCGTCGAGGATCATCTCCGCCGCGCCGGCGCGCGCCAGGATCTCGGCGTTGCGGCGCTGGTGATCGTCGGCCGCCCAGGGGTACGGGACGAGGATCGCGGGGAGTCCGACGGCGGTCACCTCGGCGCACGTCATCGCGCCCGCCCGGGCGACGACGAGGTCGGCCCCCGCGTAGGCGGCACCCATCTCGGTGATGAAGGGCTCTACCCGGGCGCGGATCCCGGCCGCCGCGTAGCGGGAACGCACCCCCTCGAGGTCCGCGACGCCCGTCTGGTGCGTCACGTCCAGCCCGGTCGCCGCGCGGCCGAGCATCGCGAGCGCCTCGAGCGTCGCCTCGTTCAGCCGGTGGGCCCCGGCGCTCCCGCCGAAGACGAGCAGCCCCGGCCGGTCGCGGGGCGGACGCGGCTGCAGCACGTCGGCGCGGACCGGGTTGCCGGTGAAGAGCGCGCGCCCGGCGGGAAAGAGGTCGGCCGACTCGGCGAACCCGACGCACACGCGCCGGGCGA
>CAZLYE010000172.1:0-3176 GCA_964562865.1 uncultured Binatia bacterium (SeqCode)
CGTGCTCTGCCGGCGGCGCAAGAACAACCCGGTCTTCGTGGGCGACCCAGGCGTCGGCAAGACCGCGATCGTCGAGGGCTTCGCGCTGCGCGTCCATCGCGGAGAGGTCCCCGCACCGCTCCGCGACGCCGCCGTCTACGCGCTCGACATGGGCGCCCTCCTCGCCGGCACCAAGTACCGCGGCGAGTTCGAGGCGCGTCTCAAGGCCGTCATCGGTGCGCTCAAGTCCAAGCCGGGCGCGATCCTCTTCATCGACGAGATCCACACGGTCGTCGGCGCGGGCGCCACGCAGGGCGGCTCGCTCGACGCGTCGAACATCCTGAAGCCGGCGCTCGCATCCGGCGAGATCCGCTGCATCGGCGCGACGACGTACCAGGACTACAAGACGCACTTCGAGCGGGACCGCGCGCTCGCGCGCCGCTTCCAGAAGATCGACGTCGCGGAGCCGAGCGTCGAGGAGACGCACGCCATCCTCCGCGGCCTCAAGTCGCACTACGAGAAGCATCACGGCGTCACCTACTCCGACCGGGCGTTGCGCGCGGCGGCCGACCTCTCCGCCCGCCACGTGAACGACCGCTTCCTCCCCGACAAGGCGATCGACGTGATCGACGAGGCCGGGGCGGCGGTGCAGGTCCAGCCCGCGAGCCGACAGAAGAAGACCGTGCGCACGCGGGACATCGAGCACGTCGTCGCGACGATGGCGAAGATCCCGCCGCGGACCGTCACCGTGTCCGACCGCGACCGGCTGCTGACGCTCGACCGCGACATGAAGCTCCTCGTCTTCGGGCAGGATGCCGCCATCGACACGGTCGTCTCGGCGATCCGGCTCGCGCGCGCCGGGCTCGGCCAGCCGGAGAAGCCCGTCGGCTCGTTCCTCTTCGCGGGCCCGACGGGCGTCGGGAAGACGGAGGTGGCGAAGCAGCTCGCCGCGGCACTCGGGGTGGAGTTCTTCCGCTTCGACATGAGCGAGTTCATGGAGAAGCACACCGTCTCCCGGCTGATCGGCGCCCCGCCCGGCTACGTCGGCTTCGATCAGGGCGGCCTCCTGACCGACGCCATCCGCAAGACGCCGCACGCCGTCCTACTCCTCGACGAGATCGAGAAGGCGCACCCCGACCTCTTCAACATCCTCCTCCAGGTGATGGATCACGCGACGCTCACGGATCACATGGGCCGGAAGGCCGACTTCCGCCACGTGATCCTCATCATGACCACCAACGCCGGCGCACAGGAGATGGCGGCCGCCGCGATCGGCTTCGGCAGCACGTCGAACAAGGACAAGGGGAAGAAGGCGCTCGAGCGGCTCTTCAGCCCCGAGTTCCGCAACCGCCTCGACGCCGTCGTGCAGTTCGCGGCCCTCGGGCCCGAGGCCATCGAGCGCGTGGTGGACAAGTTCATCACGGAGCTCGACGCGCAGCTCGTCGGCCGGCGCGTCACGATCCAGCTCTCTCCCGCCGCGCGCCGCTGGCTCGCCGAGCGCGGCTACGACGCGACGTTCGGCGCGCGTCCGATGGCGCGGCTGATCCAGACCGAGATCAAGCGCGTGCTGGCCGACGAGATGCTGTTCGGGCAGCTGAAGGACGGCGGCCGGGTCGAGATCGACGCGGGGCCCGACGGGCTCACCTTCCGCTACGCACCGCTGAAGGCGCCGGCCGACCCCGCCCCCGAGCCGTCCGGCTCCTGAGCGGCGCGCTCAGTCGTCCCGGTCGGACCCGCGGTCCCGCCGGAGCGCGCTGTGCCCGATGAGCGCGTCGATCTCGCGGGCGACCATGCGTCGTTCCTGGACGAGGAACCGCCGGACGGCGTCGGAGAGCCGCGGGTCGCGAACCCAGTGCACGCTCTCCGTCCGGGTCGCGTCGAAGCCGCGCAGCAGCTTGAACTCCCCGCCCGCGCCCGGCTCGAAGCGCCGGAGCCCGTGCGCGATGCAGTACTCGATGGCGGCGTAGTAGCAGACGTTGAAGTGGAGATGGCGGAGCTCCCGGTCGGCGCCCCAGTACCGCCCGTAGAGCACGTCGCCCTTCCGCACGTTGAACGTACCGGCGATCACCCGGCCGTGCTGCCGGGCGACGATGAAGCACAGCCGCCGTCGGAGGCGCTCCGCGGCGAGGTCGAAGAACCCCTCCTCGAGGTACTGCTGCCCCCACGGGAGCTTGGCGATCGTGCTCCGGTAGAGGGCGAACATGCGCGGGAAGAGCGCGTCCGGGATCTCGTCCCCCGTGTACGCGGTGATCTCGACGGCGTCCTCCGCGAGCACGCGACGCTCCCGGCGGACCTGGTTGCGCCGCTTGCTCCGCAGGCTCTCGAGGTAGTCGTCGAACGACCCGAACCCGGCGTTCGTCCACTGGTACTGCCACGCGGCACGCCGGAGCCAGCCGCGCGCCACGAGCGCCTCGGCCTCCTCCGGGAGGCAGAAGTTCACGTGGACGGAGGAGAGCTCGCTCTCCCCGCACATCGCCTCGAGCGCTGCGGCGAGCGTCGCCACGACGTCGGGCGCGGCCACGTCCGCCGCGGCGAGGAAGCGCGTCCCGGTGACGGGCGTGAACGGGACGGCGACGAGGAGCTTCGGGTAGTACTGGATGCCGGTGCGCGCCGCGGCGGACGCCCAGCTCTGGTCGAACACGAACTCGCCCAGGCTGTGGCCCTTCACGTAGAGCGGGCACGCGCCGATCAGCCGGTCGTCGTCCCAGAGGGTCAGGTGCCGCGGCAGCCAGCCGGTCGCGGCCGCGGCCGCGCCCGAGTCCTCGAGCGCCGTGAGCCAGTCCCACTCGAGGAACGGCGAGCCGTCGCCGACGAGCGCGTCCCAGGCGGGACGGGGCACGTCCCGCAGCGCCTCCACGATCCGGAGCGTTCTCACAGGATCGACTTGACCCAGCCGCCGTCGACGTCGATGCAGGTGCCCGTGATCCACGACGCGCGCTCCGAGCAGAGGAGCGCGACGAGCGCCGCGGTGTCCTCCGGCTCGCCGAAGCGGCCCGCGGGGAGAGGCCGCCGGGGGCCGAAGTACTCGTCGAAGACGCGGCGCGGGTCGTCGTCGTGCCGGCCGGTGCGGCGGACGGCCGCCGCCATCGCGGCCTCGGTGCGCGTGATGCCCGGACAGACGCAGTTCGTGAGCACGCCCTGGCGGGAGTAGACGTTCGCGAGCTGCTTCGACAGGTTGATGAGCGCGGCCTTGGCGG
>CAZLYE010000173.1:0-9355 GCA_964562865.1 uncultured Binatia bacterium (SeqCode)
GGACCGGAGCTTCAGGCTCGTGCCGGTCGGGACGACGATGTCGACGCCCGGCGTGCAGATCGCCACCTGCGCGCCGCCGAGATCCGGCGGGTCGAGCGGGGACGAGAACTCCACACCCGTCCCGATGTCGCAGACCCCGTCGCCGGTGCCGAAGTGGCTGTCGCACTCGCGATCCTCGGGGATGGAGCAGATCTTGCCGCGGAGACCCTCCCGGCACCGGCCCGGAACGTCCGCGACCGAGGGTGCGAGGTCGTGGACCGCGGTGGTCAGCGTCTCCACCGCCGCCGCCTGCGCCGGGTCGGTCACCTTGATGCCGAGCAGATCGAAGGTGAGCAGCCCGCCCCGGGTGCAGCCGGGCACGAGGTCGCGGTTCAGGCACACGCCGACGCGGAAGGTGCACTGACCGGGGATCGTGTCGAAGTCGCACGCGGCCCCGTCCGAGCAGACCTGCCGCGTCTTCCGGAGGTCACGCGGCGCCGAGTCGAGCGTCCACGCGCTCGGGCACTCGCCGCTGTTGCGGAGCTCGCGCCCGCCGACGACGTTGCGCTTGCAGTTCGGGGTGCAGCCGCTGCCGGGCACGTTGTTCAGCGGCCCGAGGTCGCAGTCCTCGTCGCACTCGACCTCGCCGTTGCCGCACGACGCGATCCGGCACCGGTTGGAGCACACCTGAGGTCCCGGCGCGCACAGGCCCGCCACCCCCGGATCACAGGTCTCCCCGACGCACACCCCGTCGCCGGCGCCCGGCGACGTGTCGCAATCGGCGTTGGTGGAGCACGCCGCGCCCACCGTGCCCTGCGAGCAGGCACCGTCGATCACGCCGTTGCCGCACTCGGCGCGGCAGGTGGCGCTGCAGCCGTCGCCCGGCGCGAGGTTGCCGTCGTCACACTCCTCGAAGGGAGGCGTCCCCCGCACGTGGACGAAGCCGTCGCCGCAGCGTGCCTGGGTGCAGTCGTTCAGGCAGTCGTCCTCGTTGCTGTGGTTGCCGTCGTCGCACTCCTCGCCCGGATCGAGGTGACCATCGCCGCAGCGTGGAGGCAGAATATCCCGGCACGACGCGTCGCACGTCGGGGTGTTCGGCGGCTCGCACGTCTCGACCCCACGGTGGAGGAAGCCGTCGCCGCAGCGCGCGAGCTTGCAGGGGAACACGCAGCCGTCGTCGTTGCGGGTGTTGCCGTCGTCGCACTCCTCGCCGAGGCCCAGCTGGACGACGCCGTCGCCACAGAACTCCTTCTGGCAGAGCGCGTTGCAGCCGAACCCAGGATTCGGCGGGTCGCACTCCTGGTCGCCCAGGATGCCGTTCTCCTCGAGATCGGTGATGCCGTTGCCGCAGAGGGTCGTCTGCGCGATACCGTCCGGGCCGGCATCCACGCAGACGGTGATCGGGAATCCCTCTCCGACGGGGATCACCTGTAAGTCGTCGCCGGCGCTGGTCGTCTGGGCGATGCCGTCCGCCCCGCTGGAGATGAAGGGGACCCGCACGTCGGTCGGCGCCACGGTCGTGTGCAGGAGGCCGTCGCTTCCGGGAATGATACACCCGGTCGATCCCGGGCAGAGGACGCAGAGGTCGCTCGTGGCGGCGAGGACGTCCCTGGGATCGACGGTGCTCTCGAAGGTGCCGTCGGTCCCGGGACAGATGACGGCGGTCAACAGGTCGTCCCCGGCCGGGGTCGTGTCGACGCCGCCGTTATTCCCCGCGATGATCGCGAGCATCCCCGGCTCGCTCCGTCCGGCGGCCACGCGAAGGACGTCGTCCCCGGCGGGGACGATCACGTCGTCGCAAATGCCGTCGGCCTGGCCGAACGGCGAGCCGTAGATGACGGCACCGTACGGCAGGCCGTGGTTCAGCACCACGCCGTTCGCGGGCCGGACGTCGTCACCGACGAGCGCGGTCTCGCAGATCCCGTTCGACCCCGACGTGATGTAGCTGGTCGGCTGCGGAGGGGCGGGGACCCGCTGGTCGTCGCCCGCGGGAGTCGAGTCGATCGTCCCGTTCGGGCCGGGCTGCACGCAGATCGTGTTGGGGAACCCGTTGCCCACCGCGACCTTCTCGTAGTCGCCGGTGCCGGCGAGGCCGTCGGCACCGATCCCGAGGATCGAGGCGAGCGCCAGGCTGACCATGCCTCGACGAACGCGCGGCAGGAGTCGCGAACACCGGTAGTCGGCCATCGGACCTCCCCGGAACTCAAGCCAGTTCGCGCCGTGCTTAGACTGCCCGTTCGTCTCATGTCAACGAATTTTCTTCCTCAAAATTTTGGCTGGACAAAATTTCGCTTGACGGCGACAAGCGGAACGGGATAGCGGGTCCCCGAGCACACAAACGAGCCCGGTGGGCGGGCCCCGCCGTCCTCCGGGCACCACGTCGCAGGGGGAGAACGCGATGGCCCATTCGAGTCGCCTCGAGCCCCGTCGCCTGGCCGCCCTCGTCCTCGCCGCAATGAGCGTGCACGTACTCGCGGCGGCGCCCGCGCGGGCCGGGTCCAAGCCGAACTGCCGGGACCTCATCTTCGCCGGCGCGGCCGGCGCAGCGTCCAACGACAAGGTGAAGATCCGCGTGGTCGACAACGCGGGCAGCGAGGCCGACCGGTCCTGCCAGCTGCAGGTACACAACAACGAGACGGCGCACGCCTTCGCGGCCCGGCTGGTGGGCTCCTGGGGTGCCGGCGACGGCGTCACGTGTCCCGAGCTGAATCCGCCGCCGAAGAAGACCTGCGGTACGGGTTCCAACGCGAAGTCCTGCAACCACGTCTTCAAGTTCAAGCCGGACAAGACGACACTCGATCCGGACGACGGCCTGATCCGCGTGCGCATCTGCTGCTTCGACAGCCCGACCGGCTGCAAGGGCGCCAAGCTGCTCGCGACGCCGGTCAGCGTCCAGACGCTGGTCGATCCGGCGGTCACCTTCACTCCCACGGTGCCGCCGCCGGCGGGCATCACGATCACCCCGGTCGCCCTCGATCCGATCGGCATGACGCAGCTCCCCTTCTCGACGCAGCAGTCGTGCCGGACGGCGCTCGGGAAAGCGTTCGGGAAGCTCACGACGGTGGCCGCGGAGACGCTCGTCGACTGCCAGCGCCAGGCGCTCGCCGGCGTCCTGCCGCCGGGCGTCGACTGCAACACGCCGAATCCGGTGTCCGACCCGGGTCAGAAGATCGAAGCGGCGGCCGCAGCCGTGCGGCAGGTCGCCACGGCGACGTGCGCGGCCGCGGGCGCGCCCGCCGCCTTCGGCTTCCAGGACGGCGTCTGTCCCTGCCCCTGCCAGTCGCTCGGCGGGACGCCCGGCTGGCCGTTCGTTGGGGACTGCATCGTGTGCCGCGTCGAGCACGCCGTGACCGACCTCATGGCCGCCGTCTACGGGCCCGCGGGGTCCGCATCCAATCCGCCTCCGCCCGGCAGCTGCGTCGACACGGTCGCCAAGGATCTCGTGGGACTCGTCCGGACGCACACCGCGGAGACGGTCGGATGCCAGCGGCTCGTCGACGCCGGCTCGCTCGCGCTCCCGTCGGGCACCTCCTGTCGGGACGCGGATCCGAAGGGCCGGCGCGCGGCGGCGGAGCAGTCGGTGGCCACGCAGGTGACGTCCGCCTGCCAGCCGACCGGCTTGCCTCCGTCTCCCCCGTGCCTCGGCCAGCCCGATCCGGCGCCCTGTCTCCTCCTGAACGCGCGCCAGGCGGCCGGACGAGCGACGGACGCGATCTTCCCCGAGCACGCACTCCCGCCGTGCTCGCCGGGCGGCGCGTTCCTCGACGGGTCGCTCGGCTGAGACGCCCGTCGCTTTCGCGCCCTACTCGGCCTCCCGTGCGAGCGCTGGCCACCCCCCGTCGCTGCACTGGGCGACGAGACGCGGGCGGTCGAACGGCGCGCGCTGCCTCTCGGCATTGAGCCGGTTCGAGATCGGGGCGCTCCGGCTCGGACGCGACGACGCTCGTCGACCGACGCGGGTTGTACCCCCACCGGCTGCGAGGCATAACGCCCCCGTGAGCCCGATCGAGAAGGCCGACGTTCTCCTCGAGGCGTTGCCCTACATCCGCCGCTTCACCGGGAAGGTGCTGGTCGTCAAGTACGGTGGCCACGCGATGGAGGACGAGGAGCTGAAGGACTCCTTCGCCCAGGACATCGCGCTCCTCAAGTACGTCGGCATGAACCCGATCATCGTCCACGGGGGTGGGCCGCAGATCGACGCGGCACTGCAGAAGGCCGGGATCGTCCCGCGCTTCGTCCGCGGCCTCCGCGTCACCGACGGGCCGACGATGGACATCGTCGAGATGGTGCTGGTCGGCAAGATCAACAAGGAGATCGTGGCGCTGCTCAACCGCCACGGCGGGAACGCGGTCGGTCTCTGCGGGAAGGACGGCGAGCTCGTCGTCGCACGCAAGCGGCGCACGCAGGAGCTCGGGTTCGTCGGCGAGGTGGTGGGGGTGAACGCGCGCGTCATCGACGCGCTCCAGGGCTTCGTCCCGGTGATCGCCCCGGTCGCGGCCGACACCGAGGGCGTCACCTACAACATCAACGCGGACGTCGTGGCGGGGAAGGTCGCCGAGGCGCTCCGCGCCGAGAAGCTGATCCTCCTGACGGACGTCGAGGGCGTGAAGGGCCGCGACGGGACGCTGCTCGACACGCTCGCCGCCGACGCCGCCCTCGAGCTCATCCGCGACGGCACGATCGCCGCCGGAATGATCCCCAAGGTCGAGTGCTGCCTCGAGGCGATCCGCGGCGGCGTGCGGCAGGCCCACGTGATCGACGGACGGGTGCGCCACGCCCTCCTGCTCGAGGTGCTCACCAGCCGCGGCGTCGGGACGGAGATCCTGCCGCGCGCCCCCCGCCGGACCCGGAGCCGCCTCGCCGGATGACGAACGCCGAGGTCATCGCGCGGAACGCCGCGCACGAGATCGGCGTCTACGCTCGGCAGCCGGTCGCCTTCGTCCGCGGGCGCGGCTGCGAGCTGTGGGACGCCGACGGGAAGCGCTACCTCGACTTCTTCGCGGGGCTCGCCGTGAACAACCTCGGGCACTGCCATCCGGCGGTCGTCGCCGCGATCCACGAGCAGTCGGCGACGCTCCTGCACGCGTCGAACGTCTACCACACGCTCCCCGCGGGCGAGCTCTCGGCGCTCCTCTGCCGCCACTCGTTCGCGGAGCGCGTCTTCCTGTCGAACAGCGGCGCGGAGGCGAACGAGGCCGCGATGAAGCTCGCGCGCCGCTGGGGCTCGAACGAGGGCGGCGGGCGGTTCGAGATCCTCGCCACCATCGGCTCGTTCCACGGCCGGACGTTCGCGACCCTCACCGCGACGGGGCAGGAGAAGTACCACACGGGCTTCCTGCCGCTGCTGCCCGGGATCCGGCTCGTCCCGTTCGGCGACCTCCGGGCGATGACGGACGCCGTGCGCGAGGAGACCGTCGCGATCATGGTCGAGCCGATCCAGGGCGAGGGCGGGGTCGTCGTCCCGCCGCCCGACTACCTCGCCGGGCTGCGCGCGCTGGCCGACCGGAAGAACCTCCTCCTCATCCTCGACGAGATCCAGTGCGGCCTCGGCCGGACCGGGCGGCTCTTCGCGCACGAGCACGCCAGCATCACGCCCGACATCATGACGCTGGCGAAGGCGCTCGGCGGCGGGCTCCCGATCGGGGCGACGTGTACGAGTGCGCGCGTCGCCGCGGCGTTCACGCCCGGCGCCCACGGGTCGACCTTCGGCGGCAACCCGGTCGCCTGCGCCGCCGGCGTGGCGGCCCTCCGGGCGCTCGCGGACCCGGCGCTCCTCGCACGGGTGCGCGCGACCGGCGACCACTTCCGCGCGCGCCTCGAGGCGATCCCGCGCCGCGCGGGGATCCGCGAGGTGCGTGGGATGGGGCTCATGCTCGGCGCCGAGCTGGATCGTCCCGGGGCGCCCGTCGTCGCCCGTTGCCTCGCGGACGGCCTCCTCATCAACTGCACCGCGGATCGCGTGCTGCGCTTCCTCCCGCCGCTCGTCGTCGCCCGGGCGGAGGTCGACGAGGGGTTCGCGATCCTCGAGCGGGCCCTCGCCGCATGAAGCGCGACCTCCTCCGCATCGCCGACCTGAAGACCGCCGAGATCGAGGCGATCCTCGCGCTCGCCGAGCGCCTCAAGGGTGAGCTCCGCGCCGGCAAGCCCCGTCCGCTCCTCGCCGGCCGGACGCTCGCCATGATCTTCGAGAAGCCGAGCCTCCGCACGCGCGTGACCTTCGAGGTCGGCATGGTCCAGCTGGGCGGCGCGGCGATCCACCTCGCGCCCGGCGACATCCGGCTCGGCGAGCGCGAGTCGGCCGGTGACATCGCACGGAACCTCGAGCGCTGGGTCGACGTCGTGATGGCGCGGGTCTTCCTGCACCAGAGCGTCGCCGACCTCGCGGCGGGCGCGCGCATCCCGGTCATCAACGGGCTCTCGGACCTCCATCACCCCTGCCAGGTGCTCTCCGACTGCTTCACCCTCCTCGAGCGCCGCGCCCGCCTCGCCGGCGTGCGCGTCGCCTTCATCGGCGACGGCAACAACATGGTCCACTCGTGGATGGACGCCGCCGCCCGTCTCGGCTTCGACTTCGTGCTCGGGTGTCCGCCCGGCTACGAGCCGGACGCGGCCATCACGGCCGAGGCCGGATCGCGCGTCCGCGTCACCCACGACGTCGAGGAGGCGGCCCGCGACGCGGACGTGATCTACACCGACGTCTGGACGAGCATGGGACAGGAGGCGGAGGCGAAGGCCCGCCGGCGCGCGTTCCGCCCCTACCAGGTGAACGAGCGGCTCGTCGGGCTCGCGCGCCGCGACGCGATCGTCATGCACTGCCTCCCCGCCCACCGCGGCGAGGAGATCACCGACGCCGTGCTCGACGGCCCGCAGTCGGTGGTCTTCGATCAGGCGGAGAACCGCCTCCACGTGCAGAAGGCGATCATGCTCTGGCTGCTCGGCGTCCGGGACTGACGGCCCGCCGGCGCCTCACGCCATCGGCTCGACCTCGCCCACGATGGCGAGCTCGCCGTCCGCCACGCGGACGCGGAAGCGGACGACCGCCGCACACGGCCCGATCCGGGCCTTCGTCTCGATCACGGGCGCGGCGGCGGAGAAGTTCGGCAGGCCACGCGGGACGAGCCCGCACGCGCCGCCGGGAACGGCGACGAAGAGCCCCTGCGGCACGCGGACCACGTCCGCGTCGTCCCACGGCACGACGACGCGCCGGCCCCGCATGCGGAACGTGACGCCCCGCGGACCGAGCGCGACGGCGGCCGCGCGCGCGCGGAGACGCGCCACGGCCCGCTCCGCACCGGCCAGCACGAGCCCGAGCGCGAGCCCGCCCACGCCGGCGCCGGTCGCGCAGACGACGAGGGCGGGCAGCCAGGCCCACCACACGAGCGTCGCCACGCCCGGCTCGACGCGCGGCTCGAGGCGCACCTCCTCGCCGTCCTCGACGAGCGCCCACATGTCGTCGGCGAGCCCTGCGACCACCCGGGTGAGGAGCGCGCTCCAGCCGAGCGCATCTCGCGGCAGGGTGAGGGAGAGCCGGCTCCCCGCGAGCCGGAGCCCCCGGCGCTCCTCGGTGAACGTCAGGACCGACGACCACGGGAGGCGGTGCACCGTCCGGCCCGGGCCGAGCGCCGTCACCTCGGCGTCGTCCAGATGGTAGCGCCGGAGGCACTCGATCGGCGCGGGCACCCGGCGGGCCGCCACCCAGCCGACGACCAGCACGACCAGCGCCGCGCCGCCCGGTCCGACGACGGGCGCGAGGAGCGGGGCCGCGAGCGCCGAGAGACCCATCCACACGATCCACGCGAGCCCGACGGCGGGCGACGCGGCGGGGAGCGTGAGCCAGAGGGCGGGCGCGGGCATCCGCCGGGTTTCTCGGCAGCTCTCGCACGATCCTTGAATCGCACGAAGTTGGTTCGCCCGAGGTCGTGTGCTACGTGGTCCCGCCATGGCCGGGGGCGCCGTCCGTCGCATCGTCCTCGCCTACTCGGGCGGGCTCGACACGTCGGTGATTCTCCGCTGGCTCGGCGAGCGGTACACGGCCGAGGTGATCGCCTACTGCGCCGACCTCGGCCAGGCCGAGGAGCTCGCCGGTCTCCCCGAGCGGGCACGCGGCACGGGAGCCGTGAAGACGATCGTCGAGGATCTCCGGGAGGAGTTCGTCCGCGACTACGTGTTCCCGATGTTCCGCGCGGGGGCGATCTACGAGAGCCAGTACCTCCTCGGCACGTCGATCGCGCGCCCGTTGATCGCGAAGCGGCAGGTCGAGGTGGCGCGCCGCGAGGGGGCCGACGCCGTCGCCCACGGCGCGACGGGCAAGGGCAACGACCAGGTGCGCTTCGAGCTCACCTACGCCGCGCTCGCCCCCGAGCTCACCGTGATCGCCCCATGGCGGGAGTGGGACTTCAAGGGCCGCAACGACCTGATCGCCTACGCGGAGCGCCACCGCATCCCGATCACGGTGACGGCGGAGAAGCCCTACTCGAGCGACCGGAACCTCCTCCACGTGAGCTACGAGGGCGGGATCCTCGAGGACCCGTGGCGGGCGCCGTACGACGACATGTTCCAGCTCACCGTCGCGCCCGAGCGGGCGCCCGACCGCGCCGAGGAGGTCGAGGTGACCCTCGAGGGCGGCGTGCCGGTCGCCGTCGACGGCGAGCGCCTCTCGCCGGCCGCGCTCCTCGCCCGGCTGAACACGGTCGCCGGCGCCCACGGCGTCGGCCGGGTCGACGTGGTCGAGAACCGCTACGTCGGCATGAAGTCCCGCGGTGTCTACGAGACGCCCGGCGGGACGGTGCTCCGCGCCGCCTTCCAGGCGGTCGAGTCGCTCACGCTCGACCGCGAGGTGATGCACCTCCGGGACGCGCTCGTGCCGCGCTACGCGGAGATGGTCTACTACGGCTACTGGTTCGCGCCCGAGCGCGTGATGCTCCAGGCCGCGATCGACGAGGCCGCGCGGGCCGTGACCGGGACGGCGCGTCTCCGGCTCTACCGCGGCAGCGTGCGCGTCGTCGGGCGGAAGGCGCCGCGCTCGCTCTACGACCCCGCTCTCGCGAGCTTCGAGGAGGGCGGCGGCTACCGGCAGGAGGACGCGGGCGGCTTCATCCGTCTCGCGGGCCTCCGGCTCCGCATCCGCACGCTCGTCGAGCGGAAGCGGTCATGAGGGGACGCCGCCGCGCGCGGGCGCGGGCGGTGAAGGCGTGGTCGGGACGGTTCGCGGGGGCGACCGCCCCGGCCGTCGAGGCCTTCACCACGTCGCTCCCCTTCGACCGCCGGCTCTGGCCGCACGACGTGGCGGGCAGCGTCGCGCACGTGCGCGCACTCGTCCACGCGCGCCTCCTCACGCGGCGCGAGGGTGTACGGCTCGAGCGCGGGCTCGCCGCGG
>CAZLYE010000174.1:0-2935 GCA_964562865.1 uncultured Binatia bacterium (SeqCode)
GCGGTCCGCCGCGAGCCCCGAGACCGAGGCGACGTTCACCACCGCGCCGCCGCGACCCCGCATGATCGGGATCGCGGCGCGGAGGCCGGTGAAGACGGCGCCGAGCGTGACGGCGATCGTCCGGTTCCATTCCGCGTCGCCGAGGCTCTCGATCGCGCCGACGGCGGTCGTGAACGCGGACGTGACGAGCACGTCCAGCCGGCCGGCGGAGCGTGCGGTGTCCGCGACCAGCCGGGTCACCTGGCCGTGGTCGGCGACGTCGAGCCACTCGAAGGCGCCGCCCACCTGCTTCGCGACCTCGGGGCCGCGATCGCGATCGACGTCGGCGACGACGACGCGCGCGCCCTCGCGCGCGAGCGCGGCGGCCGTCGCCGCCCCGATCCCCGATGCTCCGCCGGTGACGATCGCGACGCGTCCCGCGAAGCGGTCCATGACCCGTTGCTTAGCATCGCGACGAGGACGGGGGAATCGGGTCGGGAGGTTGCGGACCGGCGAAGCGCACGCTACGAGCGCCGCCATGCCGTTCATGACTCACGCCGGCGTCTCCCTCCGCTACGATCGGAGCGGCGCGGGACCCGCCGTCCTGCTCGTACACGGCTGGACGTTCAACCGCACGGTGTGGGAGCGGCAGGTGGTCGCGCTGCGCGCCCGGCACACCGTCGTGACGGTCGATCTCCGCGGCCACGGCGAGTCGTCGCACCCGCGGAGCGGCTACACGCTGCCGGCGATGGCGGGCGACCTCGAGCAGCTCGTCCGCACGCTCGGCGTCCCGCGGATCGCCGTCGTCGGCTGGTCGTTCGGCGGCGTCATCGCGCTCGAGCTCGCGAAGCGGCTCGGCGACCGCCTGAGCGCGCTCGCCCTGGTCTGCTCGTGGCCGGGCGGGTTCAGCGACGAGAAGAGCGGCATCGCCGTGCCGAAGGAAGAGGCGGCGCAGATGCGGGCGACCGTCGAGAACGACTACCGCGGGTTCGCCCGCCAGTTCGCGGCGCGGATCTTCAAGCGAGGCGCCGAGTCGCCCTTCTTCTCCTGGGCCGTCGCGCAGATTCAGAAGACGCCGACGCAGGTCGCGGCGGCCTGCCTCGACACGGTGCTCGCGGCGGACCTCCGCCCGTCGCTGAAGGCAGTCAAGGCGCCCACGGCCGTGCTCCACGGGCGCCACGACGCGGTGACGCCGCTCGCCGGGGGCGAGCTCCTGAAGAAGGGCATCAAGGGCGCCACGCTCACCGTCTTCGAGGACAGCGGGCACGCGCCGTTCCTCGAGGAGCCCGATGCCTTCGACGCCGCGCTGGTGAAGTTCCTCGCGGGCTAGGGCCGCGGTCAGTAGACCAGGCGGCCGATACGCTCCCAGCGCACCCAGCGATCGGGGCCGTCCCACGACCAGTAGATGATGAGCGCCTGGCCCTTGATGTCGCCGATCGGGACGGGGCCCCAGAAGCGCGAGTCGTAGCTCTGGTCGCGGTTGTCGCCCATCACGAAGACGTGGCCGGGCGGCACGGTGAACGGGCCGTAGCGCTCGCCCGGACCGCCTCGCGGCCCGGCGACCCACGTCGCGTGCGGGTCGTCGCGCGGCTGCCCGTTTACGAACACCTGCTTGTTCCGGATCTCGATCGTCTCGCCCTCGACCGCGACGACGCGCTTGATGAAGTCCTTCGAGCGGTCCTTCGGCCAGATGAAGACGACGACGTCGCCGGGTCGCGGCTTCCGGAGCCCGGGCAGCTGCCCGAGCGAGAACTGCGTCAGCGGCACCTCGAGCCGCGGCCCGTAGAGGAACTTGTTCACGAGGATGTGGTCGCCGATCTGGAGCGTCGGGAGCATCGACCCGGACGGGATCTTGAACGCCTGGACGACGAACGTGCGGATGACGAGCGCGAGGAGCAGCGCGACGAGGAGCGCCTCGGCGTACTCGCGGAACTGCGACTTCGCGCGCGGCGCCCGGCGCGCCAGCGCGGGCGCCGCCTCGCGCGGACGGACGTCGGGGCTAGGCATGTGGCGGCATGATAGACGAGGCGTTTCTCACCCGCCACCCTTCAGCACCGCGAGGAACGCCTCCTGCGGAATCTCGACCCGCCCCACCTGCTTCATCCGTCTCTTCCCCTCCTTCTGCCGCTCGAGGAGCTTCCGCTTGCGGGTGATGTCGCCGCCGTAGCACTTCGCGGTCACGTTCTTCCGGAGGGCCTTCACCGTCTCGCGCGCGATCACTTTCGCACCGATCGCCGCCTGGATCACGACCTCGAACATCTGCCGCGGGATGAGCTCACGCAATCGCTGCGTGAGGTCGCGCCCGCGCAGGTACGCGTGGTCGCGATGGACGATGACGGACAGCGCGTCGATGGGGTCGCCGTTGATGAGGATGTCGAGCTTCACGAGCTCGGAGGCGCGGAAGTCGAGGTACTCGTAGTCCATCGACGCGTACCCACGCGTGACGGACTTCAGCTTGTCGTAGAAGTCGACGACGATCTCGGAGAGCGGCAGCTCGTAGGCGAGCTGGACCCGGGTCTCGCCGTGGTAGCGCATCTCGGTCTGTCGGCCGCGGCGCTCCTCGCAGAGCGCGAGCACGTTGCCGAGGAACTCGACCGGCAGATGGACCGAGGCGCGGATGTACGGCTCCTCGATGTGATCGACCTGGAGCGGCGGCGGCAGCTTCGCCGGGCTGTCGATCACGATGGCCTCGCCGTCACGCTTGACGACACGGTAGGCGACGGTCGGCGCGGTGGTGATGAGCGCGAGGCCGAACTCGCGCTCGAGCCGCTCCTGCACGATCTCCATGTGGAGAAGACCGAGGAACCCGCACCGGAACCCGAAGCCGAGCGCGAGCGACGTCTCCGGCTCGTACGTGAAGGAGGAATCGTTCAGGCGGAGCTTCTCGACGGCGTCGCGGAGCGCGTCGTACTGCGCCGACTCCGCCGGGTAGAGGCCGCTGAAGACCATCGGCTTC
>CAZLYE010000175.1:0-6462 GCA_964562865.1 uncultured Binatia bacterium (SeqCode)
GACCTACTCCGCGGAGGAGAACGTCGCGCTCCCACTGCTCCTCGATCGCCGGCGCGGGCGGGACGTGCGGGATCGTGCACGCGCGGCGCTCGACCAGGTGGGCCTCGGCCACCGCGTGCGGCACCGGCCGGACGAGCTGTCGGGCGGCGAGATGCAACGGGTCGCGATCGCGCGGGCGCTGGTGATCGAGCCGCTCCTCATCCTGGCCGACGAGCCGACGGGGAACCTCGACACCCGCACGGGCGAGCAGATCCTCGGCCTCATCCGCCAGGCGAACCGCGCCCGCGGCGCGACCGTCGTCCTGGTGACGCACGACGCGCGCGCAGCGGCCCACGCCGACCGCATCGTCACGCTGAGGGACGGAGCGGTGGTGGAGGATGTAATGCAGCGAGGGGCTCTGCCCCTCGCCCCGTCGGGCTGAGCCCGACGGGTCCTCACTCCCCGCTCGCTGGCGCTCGGCCGCGCGCTTCGCGCGCGGAGGTTGAAAATCGAGTCGGGCTGCTGGCTACCAGCCGGCGAGCGTTGCCGCGCGCTGGCGGTGGTGGCCCGCCTCGCCCAGGAAGGCGCGGTCGAAGACGGCACGGCGGAACCAGAGGTGGAGGTCGTACTCCCACGTGAAGCCGATCCCGCCGTGGAGCTCCGTCGCGACGCGCGTCGCGCGATCGTAGAGGTCCGTGAGATGCGCCTTCGCGATCGCGGCGTGTCGCTCCGCGCGGTCGTGGAGGTGATCGTAGGCGTGAGCCGCGTACCACCAGAGCGACAACGCCGGCTCGAGGTCCGTCGCCAGGTCCGCGAGCTGATGCTTCACCGCCTGGAACGCGCCGATCGGCTGCCCGAACTGCTCGCGCGTGAGTGCGTAGGCGGCCGTCATGTCGAGGCAGCGGCGCGCGCCCCCGTAGGCGTCGGCCGCGAGCAGCACGAGACCCGCGTCACGGGCGCGGTCGATCGCCGCCCGTCCGCTCGCGATGCTTGTCGCCGGGGCGCCGCCGAGCTCGACGGCCGCCACCCGGCGGGTCATGTCCGTGCCGCTGAGCGGGGTCACGTCGAGTCCCGGCGCTCCCCGCTCGACGATCCACAGCCCGGGGCCGCCGTCGTCCTGCGCGGCGACCAGGATGGCGTCCGCGATGGCCGCGTAGGGGACGAGCGGCTTGCGACCGGTGAGGGCACCGCCGCGCGCGCGCGTCGCGAGCCGGGCTGCGTCCCACTCGTCGCCGTCCTCACCGAGCGCGAAGGTGAGGATCGCGCGGCCGCGTGAGAGATCGGGCAACCAGCGAGCCTGCGCGCCGGCGTTCTCGCTCGCGAGGAGCGCGGCCGTCGCGAGCGCGCACGCGAGGAAGGGACCCGGCGTGCAGGCGCGGCCGAGCTCCTCCGCGACGAGCGCCACGTCGAGCAGCTCGAGCCCGGATCCGCCGTGCGCGCCCGGCACGTGGAGCCCGGCCACGCCGAGCTCGGCGAGCCCACGCCACAGCGCCGCGTCGTGCCCCGTGTCGGACTCCATGATCGCGCGGACACGCGCGGTCGGGCATTCCGCGTCGAGGTACCGGCGGACGGTTTCCTTGAGCAGCAGCTGGTCCTGAGAGAGGCCGAAGTCCATTACACGCTCCGCTTCATGAGCTCCGCGACACGCTCCGCTTCACGAGCTACGCTTCACTTCCTCGCGTCGCGCGGCAGGCCGAGGCCCCGCTCGGCGATGATATTCCGCTGGATGTTCGCGGCGCCGCCGGCGATGAGGACGCCGAGCGACCACATGTAGGCCGTGCCGAACATGCCCATCGCGGGCGCGTTCGGCTCGCCGGGCGCGAGGAGGCCCTTGTCGCCCATCACGTCCATCGCGAGCTTCGCGATGTCGTAGCCGAGCGTGGTGGACGAGAGCTTCATCACAATCCCGGCGAGTCCGGGATCCTCGCCGCGCGCGCTCATCGTCAGCAGGCGGTAGCCCTGGTACTCGTTCCCGAGGAGGCGAGCCTCGAGCTCCACCAGTCGGTCGCGGACGACGGGATCCTCGATCGCCGGCCGACCGTGGCGCTCGACCGCGCGCGCCAGCATGACGAGGCCGTCGAACGCCCGGCGCGTCAGGTGCGACCCGCCGATCAGCGCCCGCTCGTGCTTGAGCGTCGAGCGGCTCACCACCCATCCCCGACCGCGCTGGCCGACGATGTTCCCGGCGGGCACGCGGACGTTGTCGAAGAACACCTCGTTGAAGTCGGCGTCGCCGGTCATCTGGCGGAGCGGGCGCACGTCGATGCCCGGCGTGTTCATCTCGATCAGGAGGTAGCTGATGCCGTCGTGCTTCGGCTGGTCGGGCTCGGTGCGCACCAGCGCGAACATCCAGCTCGACTCCCGGGCGCTCGACGTCCAGATCTTCTGCCCGTTCACGACCCAGAAGTCGCCGTCGAGCACCGCGCGCGTGCGGAGCGACGCGAGGTCGCTGCCGGCGCCGGGCTCGCTGTAGCCCTGGCACCAGCGGATCTTGCCGAGCAGGGTGTCGCGGACGAGGCGCTGCTTCTGAGCCTCCGTGCCGTGCTCGATGAGCGTCGGCACGAGCATGCTCGGTCCCTGGCCCATGATCTCGTGCGGGGCCTTCGCGCGCCGGAACTCCTCGGCGATGATCGTCGCCTTCAGCGGGTCCGGCGGCTGCTCCGAGCCGCCGTAGCGGCGCGGGACGTGGCGGTAGAGATACCCCCGCTCGATCGCCGCCAGGCGGAACGCCGTTGCGCGCTCGTCGACGGGGAGTGAGCCCGCGACGGCCGCCATCTCGTCGACGGGCGGCTGGCGGGCGGCGTCCTCCGCGCTCCAGTGCTCCGCCAGAAAGCGGCGCACCTCGGCCCGGAACTGCTCGTATTCGGCGCTGTACTCGAGGTTCACGCGGCGTCCCTCCCGGATCTGATCGGACGATCGATTACCAGCTTCCGGGCGCCGGGGACAAACCCCGCCTCAGTCGAGGAGCGCGCTGGCCACGAAGCGGACCGTCGCCATCGATGCGTTCAGGAGGTCACCCAGCACGTCGACGAGGATACGGCGTACGGCGACGTCGCGCCCGAGGCGCTCGAGGAGATCCGCGCTGTCGCGCAGACCCTGGATCATCGCATCGAACTGATCTTGCCGCGCGACGACGTCCATGGGGCGGCTCATAGCCCCGGCCGAAGCGCCTTGACAAGAGGGAGGTGAAAAAATCCCTCGCAGCCGGTAGGAGTGGACCATGCGGCGTGTGCGGCGGTGGTTCCTCATCGGGTGCTTTCTCGTCGGGCTCTCTGCGACCGTCGCCGTCCTGCTGCTCGACGCGCGCGTGCGCGCGTATCTGGCCGGCCCGCCGCTCGGCGGGGCGCGAATCTACGCCGCCACGACGGTGCTCCACGTCGGCGACCGCGTGCCCGGGGGCTCCCTCGCGCGCAAGCTCACGCGGCTCGGCTACCGGCCGGTCGTCGGCTCGGCGCGCGAGCTCGTCCGCGGCGAGTTCCGGCTCGACGGCTCGACCTTCGAGATCGCGCAGCGACCGTCCCCCGCCCCGTGGGGCGAGGCGCCTCGTCGGGTGCGGGTGAGCGTCAACGCGTCGCGTGTCACCGAGCTACGGGATCTCGGCGAGGGGCCGATCGACCGCCTCGAGCTCGAGCCCGAGATGCTCGCGGTGAGCGGCGGCGGCGGGCCGGCGCTCGGCGCCGACACGGAGGTCACGCCGCCCACGTGTCGCGCGGCGGTGATCGCGGCGGAGGACCACAACTTCTTCATCCACCCCGGCATCGATCCCGTGGCGGTCGTGCGCGCGCTCGTCACGGACCTGCGGGCGGGCGCCCGGCAGCAGGGCGGCAGCACGCTCACGCAGCAGCTCGTGAAGAACGCCTTCCTCTCTCCGCGCCGCACGCTCTGGAGAAAGATGCAGGAGGCGGCGCTGGCGGTGATCCTCGAGGCCCGGGCGTCGAAGGAGGAGATCTTCGGGCGCTACCTCGCCTCGGTCTATCTGGGCGTCGACGGGGGGCTGCCCGTCCACGGCTTCCCGCAGGCGGCGAGCGTCTACTTCGGCAAGCCGCTCGGTGACCTCTCGCCGGCGGAGTGCGCGCTCCTCGCCGGGATCATCCGCTCGCCGAACGGGCTGTCGCCGCGGGTCCACGCCGAGGCCGCCGTCGCGCGCCGCAACCGCGTCCTCCAGGCGATGGTGGAGGAGAAGTCGATCGACGAGCAGGTGGGCACGAAGGCGATCGCCGAGCCGCTGAAGCTCGCGCCGCCGAGCGGGCGGCCGGTCTCCGCGCTCTACGTCGCCGCCGAGGCGTCCCGCCAGCTCCCGCGGCTCCTGCCGCCGGAGGTCGCCGAGGCGCCGGGCCTGGCCGTGTTCACCTCCATCGACGCCGACGCGCAACGCGAGGCGGAGCGCGCCACGCGCCGCGGGCTCGCGGCCCTCGAGCGCGGTCACCGACGCCGTGCGCCGCTCCAGGCAGCGCTCGTGGCACTCGATCCCCACACGGGCCGCATCCGCGCGCTCGTCGGCGGGCGCGACTACGGCTCGAGCCCGCTCGACCGCGCCGTCCGCGCGCGGCGCCAGCCCGGGTCGGCGTTCAAGCCGTTCGTCTACCTGGCAGCCGTCGACCCGAGCCGCCGCGGCGACGCGCAGCCGTTCACCGTCGTCTCGACCCTCGACGACGACCCCCTCTCGGTCCGCATCGGCTCGAAGGTGTGGGAGCCGGCCAACTACGACGGCGACTTCGCCGGACACATCCCGATGGAGCAGGCGCTCGCCCAGTCGCGCAACGCCGCGACCGTGCGGCTCGCGCTCGACGTGGGGATCGACGCGGTCGTGCAGGCGGCGACCGACCTCGGCATCACGGGCACGCTGCCCCGCGTCCCCTCGCTCGCGCTCGGCGTCGCCGACACGTCGCTGCTCGAGCTCACCGCGGCCTACTGTGTGTTCGCGGACGGCGGTGTCCGGCGGCCCCCGGATCTGGTCGTCGGCGTCGCCTCGCCGGCCGGCGAGATGCTCTACGCGGCGACGCCGACCGAGGACCGCGTCCTCTCGCCGGAGGTCGCGTACCTGATGACGCATCTCCTCGAGGGGGTCGTCGAGACGGGCACGGCACGCTCCGCGCGCGAGGTGGGTCTCGAGGGGCCCGCCGCGGGAAAGACCGGCACGACGGACGACACGCGCGACGCCTGGTTCGTCGGATACACGCCCGACGTCGTGGCGGGCGTGTGGGTCGGTCTCGACGGCGGCGGTCCGACCGGCCTCACGGGCGCGCAGGGGGCGCTCCCGATCTGGACGGACTTCGTCCGCGCCACCGTCGGTTCGGGCACCGCGACGGAGTTCCCGGTGCCCGACGGGATCGTGTGGCGCGAGGTCGATCCCGCCTCCGGCGGCCTCGCCACCGCCGCGTGCCCGTCGGCGCGCCGGGAGCCGTTCATCGCGGGCACCGAGCCCCACACGCCGTGCCCGCTCCACCGCCCGGTGTGGACCGCCATCGGAGAGGAGATCGGCGGCGCCGTGCGCGACGGGGGACGTGAGGTCGACCAGCGCGTCCGGAGCTGGTTCGGCCGGCTCTTCCGCTGACGCCCCGACGCAGGTAGGCTCGCCGCCCCATGCTCCGGGGCGGTCAGGCTCTCGTCGCGATCGTGCTCGCGGCGGCCGTCGCCGTGCCGGCCTGCGGACTCTTCTCGCACCGGCCCTCGGCGCCCACCGCGATCGACCTCAATCGCGCGTCGATCCGCAAGGTCGAGAGGCTCCCCGGCATCACCCCGAGCATGGCGCAGCGGATCGTGGACGGCCGACCGTACGAAGATCCGCACGACCTCGTCGCGCGCGGGATCCTGACGGACCGCGAGTTCGATCGGATTGCCGACCTCTTGATCGTCGAGCACCGTGGGCACTGACGAGATCGGCGCGCTGCTCCCGATGTGGAGTGCGCTGCCGTTCGTCGGCCTGCTGCTCTCGATCGCGCTCCTCCCGCTGCTCGCCCCGTCGTTCTGGCACCACAACTACGCGCGGGTGGCCGCCGGGTGGTCCATCGTTCTCGTTGTGCCGTTCCTCCTCGCGTACCGCGGGGCCGCGCTGCACGAGCTGGCGCACGTGACGGTGGTCGACTACGTCCCGTTCCTCGTCCTGCTGAGCGCCCTCTTCACGATCGGCGGCGGCATCCACGTCCGGGGCGGGCTGCGCGGCACGCCGGCCGTCAACGCCGCGATCATCGGGACCGGGACGATCCTCGCCTCGTGGGTGGGGACGACCGGCGCGGCGATGGTGCTCGTGCGGCCGCTGCTCCGCGCCAACCGCGAGCGCCGGCACCGATCGCACACGGTGGTGTTCTTCATCTTCCTGGTGGCCAACATCGGCGGCGCGCTCACTCCGCTCGGCGACCCGCCGCTCTTCCTCGGCTTCCTCCACGGCGTGCCCTTCTTCTGGACGTTCTCGTTGTGGCGAGAGGTGACGACCGTGGCCGCGCTCGTGCTCGCCTGCTACGTCGCCGTCGACGTCGTGCAGTG
>CAZLYE010000176.1:0-7731 GCA_964562865.1 uncultured Binatia bacterium (SeqCode)
CGACGCCGCCCTGGAGGAGGGCCGCGCCGCCCTCGAGCGCCTGCGCGGCGATCTCGCGCAGCTCGTGAGCGACGCGGAGACGCGCGCGCGGGTGCTGGAGGAGAGCCTCGGCGCCCGGATCGAGGGCGCGACGCGGAGCGCGAGCGACGTCCTCCTGCGCCGGCCCGGCGCCGATCCCGCCGAAGCGCGGCTCCTCCGCGACCTCGACATGACCTTCGGCGAGGCGCGGCGGGCATGAGGCGGCAGGAGTTGCCCGTGTGCGGCACGAGCCGCCCGGTCCCCCGACGAGCCGACGCGGCCCCCGCCGTGGCACCACGATTGCTCGTGCAAGGCGTGCCCGCATGAACCGCGCCGTCTACACCATCACCTCCGGCGGCATCGCCGCGCTCGACCGCCTCGAGATGGTCTCGCAGAACCTCGCGAACGCGTCGACGGCGGGCTACAAGGCCTCGCGGCTCGTCTTCCGCGTGCGGCCGCTCGAGCCCGACGGCCCCGAGCGCCTCGATCCCGTCCTCTCGCGCAGCGCCGCCCAGGTGGTCGAGGTGGCGACGGTGCGGGACTTCTCGCAGGGGCCGATCCGGACGTCGGGCAACCCGCTCGACGTGGCGATCGCCGGCGACGGCTTCTTCACCGTGAGCACGCCGCGCGGCGAACGGTACACGCGCGCGGGCAGCTTCAGCCGCGACGGCGACGGCTACCTCGTGACGGAGCGCGGCGAGCGGGTGCAGAGCGACACGGGCGACATCCAGCTCGGGGTCGGGGACGCCACGATCGGCGAGGACGGCACCATCGCTCTGGACGGGGTCGCGGCGGGCCGGCTGAGGGTCGTCACCTTCGGACCGCACCCCGCGCTCGTGGCGGAGGGGTCGACGCTGTTCGCCCCGGCGCCCGGCGTGACGCCGACGACGCTCGACGCGAGCCAGGTGCGCCTGCACCCGGGCGCGCTCGAGGGCGCCAACGTGGATGCCGTGGCCGGCATGGTCGAGCTGGTCGACGTCTCCCGGGGATTCGAGACCTACATGCACGCGATGCATCAGCTCGACGAGGTCGTGCAGCGCGCGATCTCGGACGTGGGGAGGGTTTGATGATCCGGGCGCTCTACACCGCCGCCACCGGCATGGAGGCACAGCAGCTCGACATCGACGTGATCGCCAACAACCTGGCGAACGTGAACACGGCGGGCTTCAAGAAGAGCCGGGCCGACTTCCAGGACCTCCTCTACCAGACGATGCTCTCGCCGGGCTCACCAAGCACGACCACCACGCAGTCGCCCACCGGCATGCAGATCGGGCTCGGCACGCGGCCGGCGGCCGTGCAGCGCATCAACACGCAGGGGGACTACACGCAGACGGGCAACGCGCTCGACGTCGCCATCGAGGGGACGGGCTTCTTCCAGGTGACGCTGCCCGACGGCACGATCGCGTTCACGCGCGCAGGATCGTTCAAGCTCGACAACCAGTCGCGCCTCGTGAACTCGGACGGGATCCCGCTCGACCCGACGATCTCGATCCCCGAGGGAGCCGAGAACGTGACGATCGGCCAGGACGGGGTGGTGAGCGCTCAGCTCCCGGGCCAGTCGGCCACGACGCAGATCGGCCAGATCCAGATCGCCCGCTTCGCGAACCCCGCGGGCCTGCGCGCGCTCGGCAAGGCGCTCCTCCAGCAGACCGACACGTCGGGGCCGCCCGTCCTCGGCACGCCCGGGCAGCAGAACCTCGGCACGCTCCTCCAGGGGTTCCTCGAGAACTCGAACGTGAGCGTGGTCGAGGAGCTGGTCGCCCTCATCACCGGACAGCGCGCATACGAGGTGACCTCGAAGGCCATCCAGACCGCCGACGAGATGCTCCGGACGACGAATGCGATCGTCCAGTAGGCTCCTCGTCACGCTGGTGCTGGCGGCCGCCGGCGCGTCCGCGGCGCCCACCCGGCGCGTCACGGTCCGGCCCGAGACGACGATCTCGGGCGACACGATCCGCCTCGGCGACATCGCGATGCTCGAAGGTGCCGACACGGACGAGCTCGCGGCACTGTCGCTCGGGTCGGCGCCCGCCGCCGACGAGAGCCGGACGCTCGACGGCGCGGCGGTGCTGGAAGCGGTCCGCCGTCAGGCGGGCGGTCTCGACGGCATCACGTACACGATCCCACGGACGGTCCGCGTGCGGCGTGCGATGCAGGAAGTGCCCGAGCGTGTGGTGCGCGCGGCCGTCGAGCGCTTCCTCGCCGACACCTTCGGGGCGGCGGCCGCCGACGCCGTCATCCGCGACGTGGAGCTGTCCGCGCCGCTGCGCGTCCCCGCCGGTTCCTACGAGACGCGCATCGTCCCGCCCCCGGGCGTCGCGCCGCTCGGCCGGGTGCGGCTGGAGCTCGAGATCGTGATGGACGACCACCGCGTCAAGAGCACCTGGGTGTCCGCCGACATCGCCCTCAACGGCTACGTGGTCGTCGCCCGGCGTCCGATCGCGCGCGGCGAGAAGCTGGCCGCGGAGGACCTGACGCTCGATCGCTGCGACCTGTCCCGCGCCGGCCGCGGCGTGGTGAGCGAGCTCGCCGACGCGACGGGCCTCGTGGCGCAGGTGCCGCTCGCCCCCTTCGCGCCGATCAAGCGCGAGCAGCTCGCGGCGCCGGCGGCCGTCCACCGGGGCGATGCCGTCCTCCTCGTCGCAGAGCGCGGGGCCCTGCGGATCACCGCGGCCGGCGAGGCACGCGAGGACGCCTGTATCGGGCAGCAGGTGCGCGTGGTGAATCGGATGAGCCGGAAGGACCTGATCGGCCACGTCGTCGACGGCAACACCGTCGCGGTGGACTTCTGATGCGCGGAGGGCTGGCGCTGCTCGCGCTCGGCGTGCTCGGTCTCGCCGCGTGCACGCCCCCCCGGCGGCCGCTCCCGCCGGCGCCGGCGCCGGCGCTCCCGCCTCCGGTCGTCCCGCCGACGGGATCGCTGTGGCATCCGGAGCTCCCGGGGAACTACCAGTTCATCGACGTGCGCGCGCACTTCCCCGGCGATCTCCTCACGATCGTGGTCGACGAGGAGTCGCAGGGGAAGAAGGACGCCGCCACGACCACCTCGGCCGCGTCCTCGCTCTCGGCGAACGTCCAGGACTTCTTCGGCATCCCCGCCGCGGCGGTCCACTTCCTGCCCTCCGGCTTCAATCCCGAGAGCATCGTGACGGCGGCGACGGCGCACGACAGCAAGGGGACCGGCGAGACCACCCGCTCGAGCACGCTCACGGCGAGCATCACGGTGACCGTCCTCGGTGTCGACCCGAACGGGAACCTGCACGTCCAGGGCGACAAGGTGATCGGCGTCAATCGCGAGGAGCAGCACATCGTGCTCACGGGCACGGTGCGACCCGAGGACATCGGGTCGGACAACAGCGTCCCGTCGTCGCGTCTCGCGGACGCGCGCATCGCGTACTACGGATACGGAACGCTCGGCGACAAGCAGAACGTGCCCTTGGCGCATCGGGTGTTCGACTGGGTATGGCCGTTCTGACGTCGCGTCGTCCCGTCTGGTCGAGGGCCGCCCTCGGCGCCTTCGTGGTGGTCCTCCTGTGCGCGGTGCCGGCGTCCGCGGCACGGATCAAGGACATCGCGACGATCGAGGGCGTGCGCCAGAACCAGCTGAACGGCTACGGGCTGGTGGCCGGGCTGACCGGCACCGGGGACAGCCAGCAGGCGATCTTCACCGTGCAGAGCGTGCTGAACATGCTCAAGCGGCGCGGGCTCACGCTGAACATCGACCCGCGCCAGCTCCAGATCAAGAACGTCGCGTCGGTGAGCGTGACGGCGCTGCTGCCGCCGTTCGCGCGGGAGGGAGCCCGGATCGACGTCCAGGTCTCGTCGCTCGGGGACGCGAAGAGCCTGCAGGGCGGGACGCTCATCCTGACGCCGCTGTTCGCACCCGACGGGCGGGTGTACGCGGTCGCCCAGGGCCCCGTGTCGCTCGGGGGCGGCTTCTCGGTGAGTGCGCCCGGGGCGAGCGCGCGGAAGAGCCATCTGACGACGGCCGTCGTGCCGGGCGGCGCGCTCGTCGAGCGCGAGGTCCCGGTGCCGCTCGGTGCGGGAGGCGTCCTCACCGTCGCGCTGCACCAGCCGGACTTCACCACCGCGGCGCGCCTCGCGAGTGCCGTGAACAACCCCTTCGCCCGCGCGGCCGCGCGCCCGATCGACGGGGGAACGGTCGCCGTGACCATCGAGAACGCCTCGCCCGCGACGGCCTTCGCGACGGCGACCGCGATCGAACAGATCGAGGTCACTCCCGACACGACGGCCCGGATCGTTCTCAACGAGCGGACGGGGACCGTGATCATCGGGAGCGACGTGCACGTCATGCCCGTCGCGATCGCGCACGGGAGCCTGAACGTCACGGTCAAGACCGATTTCGGCGTGTCGCAGCCGGCGCCGTTCTCGAACGGCCAGACGGTCGTCGTCCCCGACTCCACGGTGAAGGTGGAGGAGGGGGCGAAGCAGAACCTGCTCCTCCTCCGCCCCGGCGTCAGCCTGGGGCAGCTGGTGGCGGGGCTGAACGCGCTCGGCGTGACGCCGCAGGACCTGATCGCCATCCTCCAGGCCGTCAAGGCCGCCGGGGCGCTCGAGGCCGATCTGGAGCTCATGTGAGCCCGAATCTGCCCGCGAACGTGATCACCGCCCCGCTGCCGCCCGGCGATCCAGACCGCGGCCGCCTGGACGCCATCCGCCGCATGCCGGAGGGCGAGGCCCGCCGGGCAGCCGCCGTCGAGCTGCAGGCGATGTTCCTCACCCAGTTGCTCTCCGCCATGCGGAAGACCGTGCCGGAGAACGACTTCCTCCCGCGCTCCCCCGAGCGATCGGTCTACGAGGGGACGTTCGACCGGGCGGTCGCCGAGGCGATCGCTGCAGGGGATCCCCTGGGGCTCGTCGAGCGGCTGGGTGGAGAGGCTCAAGAAAGCGGACCATCTCGCCGATAAATGAACGGGGTACTCGGAAGAGGAGAATCGGCGAGGCGCTGAGCCATGAAGGTCAACGATCGAAAAGGCGTGCTGAATCGGGCGGTTGAAGGCACGGCGGGGGTGCGTCCGACGGACGCCTCCGCCGCGGCGACGCCCCCGGCCGCCCCCGAGGACCGCGTGAGCGTCTCCGACACCGCGCGGGAGCTCTCGAGGCTCCGCTCGGACCTCGGCCCGGTCGACCTCATGCGCCCCGAGAAGGTCGCCAGCATCCAGGAGGTGATGGCGAAGGGGCAGTACAGCGCCGATCCGCCCCGCGTGGCGAGAGACTTCCTGCGGGAGATGCTCTCGCAGCTCCTGAGCTGACGCGCGACGCGGAAGGGAACGGGTGAGGGGCGTGCCGGTGGACCCGCTCGAGACGCTGTGCGGACTGCTTGCCGAGGAAGCCACCGTCTGCGGCGCGCTCGCGGCGACGCTCCGCGAGGAGCAGCGGGCGATGGTGGCGCTCGAGCCGGAGGCGATCTTCGCCGCGCTCGGCAGACGGCGCACGCTCCAGGATGAGCTCGGACGTCTCGCCGGCCGGCGACGGGACCTCGTCCGCACGGTCGCGCGGGAGCACGGAGCGGACGCGGTGTCGGCGACCGAGCTGCTCGTCGTCCTGCCCGAGGCGGCGCGCACGCGGCTCTTCGGCGAGGTGCGTGCGCTCCGGCGCGGGCTCCTCGAGGCGCGCGGTCTCGAGCGTCAGAACGCGCTCATCGCGCGGGCGAGCCTCCGGCACACCGACGAGCTGCTGCGGACGCTGCGCGGCCTCGTGCCCGGCGCCCACTACGGGGCGGACGCGCAGATCGCGGCGCCGGCCGTGCTCGAGAGCGTCGATCGGCGGGTCTGACGATGGCGATCTCCCCTGCCTTCTCCATCGCCCAGCGCGCTCTCCTCGCGAACGAGACCGCGCTCGGCGTGGTGAGCGACGACATCGCCAACGTGAACACGCCGGGCTTCACGCGGCAGGTCCCGGAGTTCACGTCCGACCCGGCGGTCCCGATGAACGGCGTGGTGGTCGGCATGGGCTCCCACATCGCGTCGGTCACCCAGGTGCTCGACCCGCTCCTCCAGCGCCGACTGCTCGGCGCCGAGACCGACAGCCAGCAGCAGGGTGCCCTCCGCGACCAGCTCGATGCGCTCGCGGGCATCGTCAACGACGTCAACTCCCCGTCGCTCGCGTCGGCGTTGACGGGCTTCTTCGATGCGGCGGACGCGCTCGCCCGCAACCCGGGCGGGCTCGCGGAGCGGCAGACGCTCCTCGGCAGCGCGACCACGCTGGCCGCCGACCTGAACCAGCGCCACAGCGACATCGCGGCGCTGCAGCGCGCGACGGACGACAGCTACGTGAACGCGGCGACCGGGGCCAACGACGCCCTGCAGAAGATCGCGACCCTCAACCGCTCCATCGTGGCGGCCGACGCGGGGAGCCAGCAGGCGAACGAGCTCCAGGACGAGCGCCGCCAGGCGCTCGGGGATCTCGCCGGCGTCGTCGGCGTCGCGACGGTCGAGCATCCCGACGGGTCGATCACCGTCTCCACGTTGAACGGGGTCGTGCTGGTCGACGGGGGCTCGGTCGTGAATCCGATCGCGGTGACCACGAGCGGCGTCGGGCTCGACGGCGCGCCGCTCCACCAGGCTGGCATCCCGGACCCGTCGGGCGCCGGCGTGATCGCCCTGCCCGCCGCGTTCGCGACCGGGCAGCTCGCGGGGCTCGCGGAGGCGCGCGACCAGCAGCTCCCGGCGGCGGCGACGGCCCTCGACAACCTCGCCGTCGCCCTGCGCGACCAGGTGAATGCGATCCAGACCGACCCCGCAGCCCTCGACCTGAACGGCAACCCGACGGCCGGCGTCCCGCTGTTCGGCGGGACGGGTGCGGGCGACCTGAGCGTGCTGATCAGCGACCCGCGGCAGATCGGCGCGGCGCTCTCCGCGCAGCCCGGCGACAACCAGAACGCCCTCCGCCTGGCCGACCTGCGCACGACACCGATCGCGTCGCTCGGTGGGTCGGCGTTCACGGACTATCTGGCCGCGGAGCAGGGCCGGGTGGGCGAGGACGCGTCGCGCGCCGAGGACGGGGCCACCGCCAGCAGCGGGATCCAGCAGCAGCTGCAGAACCAGCGGGACTCGCTCTCCGGCGTCAACCTGAACGAGGAGATGACGAACCTGCTCAAGTATCAGCGGGCCTTTCAGGCTGCGGCGCAGATCATCAACGCCGTCAACGCCACGTTCGACGACCTGTTCCAGGCGATCTGATGGCGATCTCCCGCATCAGCGACGCCCAGGAGTTCGCCTTCCTCACGGACCGCGTCGGCCGCCAGCAGGTGGCGATCAACGACCTCGAGGAGCAGGTCGCCTCGGGGACGAAGTTCTCGAACCCCGCGCAGGATCCGCTCGGCGCCGCGCAGGTGGTCCGCCTGAACGGGAGCCTCTCGGCGCTCGCGCAGTACAGCTCCTCGAGCCAGTTCGGCAGCGACGTCCTCGGGGCCGAGGACGATGCACTCGGGCAGGCGGGGAACCTCCTCACCCGGGCGCAGGAGATCGCGACGCAGCAGGCGTCGGGTCTGGTGAGCCCCAGCGACCGGACGGCCGCGGCCGACGAGGTGCAGGGCCTGATCGAGAGCCTCACGGCGCTCGGGAACACCGCGCAGGCGGGGCGGCGCGTGTTCGGCGGTCTCGCGCTCGATGCGCCGCCGCCCTTCGCGACGCCGCCCGACGACCTGACCACCTACGATCCGTCCACGGCGTACACGGGCTCGACACAGGA
>CAZLYE010000177.1:0-5757 GCA_964562865.1 uncultured Binatia bacterium (SeqCode)
GCGGTACAAAGGCGTCTGCCACATCGCGCTGCCCGAGGGCGGCCACACCCGTCCCGGCGAGGTGCTCTTCGGCACCGACTCCCACACCTGCACGGCGGGCGCCTTCAACGAGTTCGCGACCGGCATCGGCAACACCGACGCGGCCTTCGTGATGGGCACGGGGAAGCTCCTCCTGAAGGTCCCGCCCACGATGCGCTTCGTCTTCGAGGGCGAGATCCCGGGCTTCATCCTCGCGAAGGACCTGATCCTCCAGATCATCGGCGACATCGGGGTGGACGGTGCCACCTACCGCGCGATGGAGTTCGCGGGCGAGGCGGTGATGCGCCTCTCGATGGAGGAGCGGATGACGCTCGCCAACATGGTGATCGAGGCGGGCGGCAAGAACGGCATCATCGCCTGCGACGACACGACCCGCGGGTATCTCCGGGAGCGGACCGCGCGGCCCTTCGTCCCGGTCGAGAACGACCGCGGCGCGCGCTTCCTCGTCGAGCGGCGTTACGACGCGCGGAAGCTCGAGCCCACGGTCGCGAAACCCCATTCGCCGGACAACCGCGCGCTCGCGCGCGAGCTCGGGGACGTCAAGCTGACGCGCGCCTACATCGGCTCGTGCACGGGCGGGAAGATCACGGACTTCGTCAACGCGGCGCGCGTGCTGAAGGGTCGGCGCGTCGCGGTCGACACCTTCCTCGTCCCCTCCACGATGGACGTCTCCCGCGGGCTCCGCGTCGAGACGATCGACGGGCAGCCGCTGCTCGACATCTTTCGGGACGCGGGCTGCCAGATCTCGCTCGACGCCTCGTGCGCGGCCTGTCTCGGCGGCCCGCGCGACACGTTCGGACGCATCAACGGGGCCGAGGTCTGCATCTCGACCACCAACCGCAACTTCCCCGGCCGGATGGGCGCCAAGGAAGGGCAGGTTTACCTCGCCTCGCCCTACACCGTCGCGGCGTCGGCCGTGACCGGACACATCACCGACCCGCGGGAGCTCCTCCAATGACGCTCATCCGTGGACGGGTCTACGTCGTCGGCGACAACGTCGACACCGACCAGATCATCCCCGCCGAGTACCTGAACCTCGTGCCGACGATCCCCGAGGAGTACCGCAAGCTCGGGAGCTACGCGCTCGCGGGCCTGCCGCTCGCCCCGGACCAGCCGCCGTTCGTGCCACCGGGGACGATGGAGACGCCGTACCGCATCATCATCGCGGGGAGGAACTTCGGCTGCGGATCATCCCGCGAGCACGCGCCGATCGCGCTCGGCGCGGCGGGCGTCGAGGCGGTCGTTGCAGAGTCCTACGCGCGAATCTTCTTCCGGAACTGCGTCGCGACCGGCGAGCTCTATCCGGTGGAGACGACGGCGCGGCTCCTCCAGGCGTTCCGGACCAACGACGAGGCGGTCCTCGACCTCGAGGCGGCGACCATCGCGAACGTCGGGAGCGGCACCGTCCACCCGCTCCGTCCGCTCGGCGACGCCGGGCCCGTCATCGCCGCCGGCGGTCTCTTCGCGTACGCCCGGCAGACCGGGATGATCGGCGCCGGACCGGACGCCTAGCGTGGCCGTCGCCGCGACGATCGCCGTCTTCCCCGGCGACGGGATCGGTCCCGAGGTGACGGCGGAGGCCGTCGCCGTCCTCGAGGCCGTCGCGCCACGCCACGGGCTCGCCCTGCGGTTCGACCCGGGTGTCGTCGGCGGCGCCGCCATCGACACCCGCGGCGTCCCGCTGCCCGACGACGAGCTCGCGCGCGCGAAGGCGGCCGACGCGGTGCTGCTCGGCGCGGTCGGCGGCCCGCGATGGGACGACCCCGCGGCCCGCGTCCGTCCCGAGCAGGCGCTCCTCGGCCTCCGCCGCGGGCTCGGCGTCTACGCCAACGTCCGGCCGGTGTGGACGATCCCGGAGCTGATCCCCGCGTCGCCGCTCCGCCGCGAGGTCCTCGAGGGGGTCGACCTCGTCGTGGTGCGCGAGCTGACGGGCGGCATCTACTTCGGGAAGCCGAGCGAGCGCCGCACGACCCCGGCGGGCCGCGAAGCCGTGGACACGCTCCTCTACACGGAGTCGGAGATCGCCCGCCTGCTGCACGCAGCGTTCGCGCTCGCGCGGCAGCGCCGCCGTCGGGTCACGTCGGTCGACAAGGCGAACATCCTCTCGTCGTCGCGCCTCTGGCGGGAAGTCGCGCACGAGGTGGCCCGCGAGTACCCCGACGTCGCCTACGAGGACGTCCTGGTCGACGCGATGGCGATGCACCTGATCCGCAGGCCGCGCGACTTCGACGTGATCGCCACCGAGAATCTCTTCGGCGACATCCTGACCGACGAGGCGTCGATGCTGGCCGGCTCCATGGGCATGCTGCCGTCGGCCTCGCTGGCGGGCGCGCCGGAGCCGGGCCGCCGCTGTCCCGGGCTCTACGAGCCGATCCACGGCTCGGCCCCGGACATCGCCGGGCAGGACCGGGCGAACCCGCTCGCCGCGATCCTCTCGGCGGCGATGCTGTGCCGGTACTCGCTCGCGTGCCCGCCGGCGGCGGACACGATCGAGCGCGCCGTCGCGGCCGTCATCGCGGCGGGCGACCGGACCGCGGACGTCGCGGCGCCCGGGCAACCCGCGCTCGGCTGCCGTGCGATGGGCCGCCGCGTGCGCGAGCGACTCTAGATCAGCCGCGCTGGCAGCCCGAGAACAGCCGCTGCCACCAGGGCTTCGGCGTCGGCGCGCCGAGCTTGTACGCCTTGAAGTCGCCCTTGAGCGTGATCGGGATGGGCAGTGGCGCCGCGGCGATCGCCGTATTGACGAACGAGCCGGCGAGCGTCGTCGGCGTCTGCTCGCGGACGCCGTAGGTGGCGACGTTCTTGATCATCCCCTGGCGGCCCGAGAAGCCCTCGATCGCGAGGATGGCGAACTGAGTGCCCTTCGTCGTCTCGTCCTCCTGCAGCTCCGGCGGGAGCGCGTCCGAGCCGATCAGCTTGCTCTGGATCGACCGGATGTCGGCGGGCGGCGCCGTGTCGCTCGGGGGATGGTCGGCGATCTCGCGGAGGGCGTCCTCGCTGGGCGTCCACCCGACCCCCTGCATCCCGGCCGCGTTGAGCTCTTCGTTGATCCGCTGGGGGAGCGCGTCGTACTCGAAGACCATCTCGACGTGCTCGGCGCCCTGCCGGACCTGCCAGATGCGTGGCGCGGGCTTCACCTTCCCATCCGGTGTCTTCACAGCCGACACCACCAGCCATCGCCCGAGGAGCGCTGCCGTGGGGACGTTGCCCTGGACCTCCGTCGTCTGCTTCGCCGGGGGCGGGACGGTCGTCGGCGGCGTCTCCTGGGCGAGGACTACCATCGGCAGCGTCACGAGCGCGATCAGGACCGCGAGAGGCTGGGGAAGACGCAGCATGGCGGCGTGTCCTAACAGCGCGTCCGCGTCCCGTCAATTCTCGCGGAGCGGCTGTCGAGCGGCGTTCAAAGTTGGTAGAGCGCGGGCGTGCAGCTCCGGCTCACCATCGAGTACGAGGGAACGGCCTACCAGGGGTGGCAGGTGCAGCCCGGCGGCCCGACCGTGCAGGAGATCCTCGAGCGGGCGCTCACGACCGCGCTGCGCGAGCCGGTGCGTGTCCGTGGCGCGGGGCGGACCGACGCGGGCGTGCACGCCTGCGGTCAGGTCGCCGCCGTCCGCGTGACGCTCGTGCCGGACGACCTCTCGCGCCTGCGCCGGAGCCTCAACGCGCTCACGCCGGCGGACGTCGCCGTCCGGGACATCGTGATCGTGGACGACGCGTTCGACCCGCGGCGCGATGCGCGGAGCCGGCTCTACGAGTACCGGATCCTGAACGCCCCGGCCCCGTCTCCCTTCTGGCGGTACTGGGCCTGGCACGTCCCCGACCCGCTCGACCTCGGCGCGATGAACGAGGCGGCGGCCGAGCTCGTCGGCGAGCACGACTTCGCGGCCTTCCGCGGGGCGGATGCGGAGCCGGTGCGCTCGACCATCCGTGCCGTCGTCGAGAGCCGGCTCGAGCGGACGCCGCCGCTCCTCGTCTACCGCATCGAGGCGACGGCGTTCCTGAAGCACATGGTCCGCAACGTCGTCGGAACGCTCGTCCAGGTGGGGCGCGGCGAGCGGGCGCCGGCCGGCATGCGGGAGCTCCTCGCGGGCCGCGACCGCACGCGCGCCGGCGCGACGGCCCCGCCGCACGGCCTCACGCTGGTCGCGGTCCGGTACTGAGCTCGGCGCGCGCCGCGCCCGGGGATCCGGGCCGCGGGCGGTGACAATCTTCTGTCCCGCGGCCGTGTCAGGAAGTGCGACACGCGCGTTCAACCTCGTGCCGCCCAGGCACGACGCCCGCCCGCCGCCGCGATTCCCGTGCGTGGCACTGGCCTTGCTCCAACGCGCCCGCGTGGCGCGGGGTTCAGCGGGGCGGGGTCTTCGACGAGCGTTCGCGGCGCGTGCGCCACGCGCGGAGCCGCTCGGCGATGGCGCGCTCGCGGCCGCGGTCGCTCGGCTCGTAGTAGCGGCGTCCGGCGAGGGCGTCGGGCAGGTAGTCCTGCTCCACGACGGCGTCCTCGTAGTCGTGCGGGTAGAGGTAGCCGGCCCCGTAGCCGAGCCCCTTCATGAGAGGCGTCGGCGCGTTGCGGAGATGGAGGGGAACGGGCAGCACGCCCGCGCGCTTCACGTCCTCGGTGGCGGCGAGCATCGCGCGGTACGACGCGTTCGACTTGGGGCAGGTGGCGAGGAAGGTCGCCGCCTGCGCGAGCGGGATGCGTCCTTCCGGCAACCCGACGAAGTGCACGGCGTCCTTGGCCGCGACGGCCACCTGGAGCGCCTGCGGCTCCGCGTTCCCGACGTCCTCGGCGGCGAAGATCACCATGCGCCGGGCGACGAACAGCGGGTCCTCGCCGGCCTCGAGCATCCGCATCATCCAGTAGACCGCGGCGTCGGGGTCACCGCCGCGCAGACTCTTGATGAACGCGGAGATCACGTTGTAGTGCTCCTCCCCCGCCTTGTCGTAGCGGAGCGCGCGCTGCTGGGCGGCCTCCTCGAGGAGCGGGAGGTCGAGCGTCCGCGTGCGACGGCCGCGGGCGAGCCGCGCAGCCAGCTCGAGCGTGTTGAGAGCCACGCGGGCGTCGCCCTGGGCGTGCTCGACGAGGAAGGCGCGCGCCTCCGGCTCCAGCGTGAGAGGCGCGGCACCGAGACCGCGGTCCGTGTCGGCGAGCGCGCGCGTGACGACCGCGCTCACGGCGTCTGCCGTGAGCGGCTCGAGCACGAGCACGCGCGTCCGCGAGAGCAGAGGTGGAATCACCTCGAAGGACGGGTTCTCCGTCGTCGCGCCGACGAGCGTCACCGTGCCGGCCTCGACGTGGGGGAGAAAGGCTTCCTGCTGCGCCTTGTTGAAGCGGTGGATCTCGTCGACGAAGAGCACGGTGCGTTTCCCCGTGCGGCGGAGCTCGTCCTCCGCCTCCTCGACCACCTGGCGCAGCTCCTTCACGCCCTGGAGGACGGCGGAGAACGCCACCGCATGCGCGCCGCTGGCCGCCGCGAGGAGATGCGCGAGCGTCGTCTTGCCGCTCCCCGGGGGGCCCCAGAGGATGAGCGACTCGACCTGCCCGCCCTCGATCATGTCGCGGAGCACGCGGCCCGGGCCGAGGAGGTGCTCCTGCCCGACGAACTCGTCGATCGTGCGCGGTCGCATGCGCTCGGCGAGCGGCGCGCGCGCCGAGGTCGGGGCCGCCGCCTGGGAAAGCGGGAAGAGCTCGGTCTGCCGCGGCATCGTTTTTCCCCTACC
>CAZLYE010000178.1:0-3591 GCA_964562865.1 uncultured Binatia bacterium (SeqCode)
GCGACTCCCGACCGCCGCCGGCGTGCTGGCGCTCGCGCCGGCGACCTCGCTCGCGTGTCCCGTCTGCTTTGCGGGCTCGAGCGAGCACGTGCTCGCGGCCTACGTGCTCACCGCCGCCGTGATGACGGTGCTCCCGCTCGCGATCGTCGGCGGCTTCGCGGTCTGGCTCTGGCGCCGGTTCCGCGCCGCGGCCGCGCCCGAGTCGGCTCAGTCCTCCCAGGCCTGACGCAGGTGCTCGAGCGCCCGCGGGTGGCGCCGCAGGAGGAACACGAACATCGCGGCCGCCGACGCGACGTTCGCGACGATGATCGCCCACGCACCGACCGCGCCGGCGAGCGCCGGGATCATGCTGACGCCGACACCCCAGAGGATCGCCTCGAAGGTCGCGAAGAGGAGCAGGAGGACGAGGCCGACCTGCGGGTTCCGGTCGAACTGCTCGAACATCCACGCGAGCCCGATGCCGGCGCAGAGGAAGAGGATCCCGTGGAGGCCGGTGTAGGCGAAGATCGCCGCCCCGTTGAGCCCGGTCACGTCCTCGGGCGCCGCGTGCGCGAAGAGAATGCTGCCGAGGAGCGACGGGGTGTAGAACGGCATGCCGCGCGTCAGGAGATCGAGGACGAGGAACCAGACGGCGACGGTGCCGGCGCCGAGCATGCCGGCGAGGACCCCGTTCTCGACGATCCGCCAGGCGAGGGCCGCGAGGTCCGAGGCGTCGGCCGCCTCCGTCGAGCGCCACGCCGCCGATTCCACCATCGCTCCGCCGGTAGCAGGCGGTCCTCCGCCTTGTCAACTTGGGTGTCCCGCGGGCGCGCTCGTGGGCTCCGGTGGCACATGTGCCAGCGCCCGGCCGGCGCGATCGCCCGCGCCGGCGCGGGCTTCTCGCCGGCATCCCGCTTGCTCCGCCCGGTGAGCGCCGCGTGCTCTGCGGCGTCGAGTGAACGAACGATGGCCACCAAGCTCATGGTCGTTCTGAAGACGGGTGAGATGCTCACCTACACCGACGCCGAGGTGGAGGAGCGCTCGGGCAGCTGCCGCATCCGGATCAAGCGTCACGGAGCTCCCGTCGACAGCCTCGACACCGCCGACGTGGAGCGCTGGTTCATCGAGAGTGTATCCGCAGCGTAAGACCGCGCCTCGGGCGCGCGTCGAGAGGCCGCCGGTGAATTTCGGGCTCAGCCTCTCGGGACGGCACACGGCGGGATTCCGCTGCGGCTGTCTGTTCGCCCGAGGGGACGCCGCGGGCGTCGCCCGCTGGCGTCTCTGCCCCTCGCACGGGAGCCTCCGTCGCGTCGTCGCCGATATCTTCGGCGGCGGCGGGCGCCCGTGCGTCGTCACCCTCGGGACCCGCCTCCCTCCCCGCCGGGCCCGATCCATCACGCCGGCTGCCTGCCTGTCCTCGCGCCGGCGCTGACGTCGCCGGGCGCGGCGAGCCGATCCGCCGCGCCCGGCCGGCGCCGCACCGTCAGGCGCGATCCGCGGACGCGCGCTCTCGCCCGGACAGGAACCCGTCGATCAACCGGGCGACCTCGCGCGGGTGCTCCTCCTGGAGGAAGAGCTTCGCCTGCGCGATCGAGTGGAAGCCGGCCACGTTCGGGAGCTGCGCCAGCATCTCGCGTGCTCTCGGTTCGGGAAAGGTCGGATCGTCGGCGCCCCAGACGAGGAGCGTCGGCATCGCGAGCCGCCGGTGGAGCTCCCGGAACTCGTCGAGCCGGGCGAACCGCATCTGCCGGAGGAACTCGAGCGCGCCCGCGAGCCGCGCGTCGGAGTCGACCAGCGGCGCGATGAAGCGCGCGTGAAACTCGCCGTCGAGGTGGCGGGGGTCGTGGAAGCACCCGCCGAAGGCGAGCGACGAGTGGCGGTACGCGGCCGACCGGAGGCGCAGCCGGAGGAGAGCGCCCGCGCCGGGCACGCGCGCGAGGGTCTGGTACGTCGGGATCCAGGGTGGGCGGTGGAACGGGATCTCCGTGTTCGTGAGGACGAGGTGCGACACCCGGTCGTCGACGAGCGCCAGCTCGCGCGCGATCCAACCGCCCGTGTCGTTCCCGACGACCGCATAGGCCCCGACGCCGAGCGCATCGAGGAGCGCGCGGAAGACGCGCGCCTGTCCCGGCGACGAGTGGTCGTCGCCGGCCGTGCTGTGCGACCCGCCGAGGCCGATCAGGTCGGGCGCCAGGCAGGTGAAGCGGTCGCGGAGGTGTGCGACCACCCCGTCCCAGGTGCGCCCGGAGAGCGGGAAGCCGTGGAGGAGGACGAGCAGCGGTCCGCTGCCCTCCCGGCGCCAGCGGACGGTCGCTGCGCCGACCCGCGTGTCTCCCTCGGCGACGGCGCCGCTCACCGGTGCGCCGACCAGAAGCGCTCGAGCGCCGCCGCGGCCTCCGCGGGGCGCTCGTGCGGCCACCAGTGTCCGCAGCCGTCGAGCAGGACGAGCTCGCCGCGCACCCGGGCCGCGAGCCGCTCCGCGAAGCGCGGCGCGACGTACGGATCGTCGCGCGACCAGAGGACGAGCGCGGGCCGGGTGACCTTCTCGACGCCGGCCTGCCACTCCGCGCCGACGTGGATCGCGGAGCGGTAGAGGCCGAGGATGCAGGCCTTCATCGTGTCGTCCACGTGCCGCGCCACCTCGGACGCGACGGCCGCCGGAACGCCCCCGGCCGCGAGGCCCTCCGCGAGCTGCGCACCGCCCATCATCGCCATGACCTGCTCGCCGACGCCCGGCGTCTGCCACTGCTGCGCGAGGTCGTGCCAGACGTACTCCGCGTCGATCGGGCCGTCGCCGCAGGCCCACGTCCGGACGAGGTCGGGACGGATGGAGACGGCCCGTTGCACGAGGAGCGATCCCCAGTCGTGGCCGACCAGGTCGACCGGCGCGCCGAGTCGCTCGATCTCCCCGACGAGCCAGTCGACGTAGGCCTCCTTGGTGGGGACGAAGCCGGGCGGGACGGGGGCGCCGAAGCCCGGGAGCGACACCGCGATCACGTCGCGACGGTGGAGGCGCGCGCGCAGGCCGTCCCACAGCCGGTGGGTGTCGGGAACGCCGTGGACGAGGACCGCGGGCATGGGGCCGGCCGCTACAGCGGCAGGTTGCCCGTCGCCAGGCGCGTCGACCGGTCGCGCTTGTAGGCGTCGATCGTCCGCTGCGCGATCCGCCACTGGTGCACCTCGTCGGCACCGTCGGCGAAGCGTGCCCAGCGCGCCTGCTGCGCCATCCGTGCGAGGGGCGTGTCGAGCGAGTAGCCGAGGGCGCCGTGCACCTGGATCGCGCGGTCGATGATGCGGTTCAGCGCGTTCGCGACGAAGTGCTTGGCCATCGACACCTCGCTCCGGAAGTCCTCGCCGCGGTCGATCTTGTAGGCGGCGTGCAGCACCATGAGCTTTCCCTGGTAGAGCTCCATCGCCGAGTCGGCGATCATCCACTGGATACCCTGCTTGTCGGCGAGGAGGGAGCCGTGCGCGAAGCGGTTGAGAGAGCGGTCGACCATCATGTCGAGCGCGACCTCCGCCTGCCCGATCCACCGCATGCAGTGCGCGAGCCGCGCGGGCCCGAGCCGCGCCTGGCCGAGGAGGTGTCCCTGGCCGCGCCCGCCGAGCATG
>CAZLYE010000179.1:0-6181 GCA_964562865.1 uncultured Binatia bacterium (SeqCode)
ATCTTCGCCGCGCGGCACGGCGCCGCGCGCGAGCTCGACGCAGGATCCCGCCGCGAGGCGCCGGCGCTGCCTCGCCGCTGATCGCACCGTTCTTGTTGGCGCGCGTGCCCCTGTGCTAACCCGGTCGCCATGGCCGAGAAGATCATCTCCGCCGACTCCCACGTGAACCCGCCGCCGGACCTCTGGCAGCGCGAGGCCCCGACCAAGCTGAAGGACCGCGTCCCGCGCGTCGAATCGACGCCCGAGGGCGACGTCTGGGTCACCGATGGCCGGTCGACCGTGATCCCGGGCCTCTCGTTCATGGCCGGGCGCGAGCACAAGGACTACCAGATCCGCGTCGCCTACAAGGAGATGCGCCCGGGCTCGTGGGACCCGAAGGCGCGGCTCGCCGACATGGACCAGGACGGCATCTGGATGGACGTCCTCTACGGCGGCGGGCCGAGCCGCTTCGACGACCCGGAGCTCCGCGCCTGGTGCACGCAGCGCTACAACGACTGGCTCTTCGAGCTCGAGCGCGCGAGCGGTGGGCGGCTCCTCCCCGTGCCGATCCTGCCGATCAACGGCGGCATCCCCGAGGCCGTCGCCGAGCTCGAGCGCGTCGCCGAGAAGGGCGCGCGCGCCGCGCAGGTCGACGCGTTCCCGGACAATGCCGGCGCGCCGCATTACAGCGACCCGGCGTGGGAGCCGTTCTGGAACGTCCTCGAGGAGACCGGCATCCCGCTCTCGTTCCACATCCAGGGCCCGCGCGGGATGCAGCTCGCGCGGCTCTTCGAGCCGACGCCCGGCGTCCGGGAGGCATTCATCTCGCTCTCGCCGATGGGGATCAGCGAGCTGATCGCGGAGCTGATCTTCTGCGGCGTCTGCGAGCGCCATCCCGGTTTCTGCTTCGTCGTCGTCGAGACCGGCATCGGCTGGATCCCGTACTTCCTCGAGCGCATGGACGGCACCTTCAAGAAGCACCGCTTCTGGACGCACTCGATCATCAAGGAGCCGCCGAGCGCGTACTGGTTCCGTCAGGGCCACGCGACCTTCATCGAGGACCATCCGGGCGTGAAGCTCCGGCACGAGGCCGGGCTCGAGAACATCCTCTGGTCGAGCGACTACCCGCACAGCGACTCGACGTGGCCGCGCTCGCGGGAAGTGATCGCCGAGCACTTCGCCGACGTCCCGGCGCGCGAGCGGGACCTGGTGATCTCCGGGAACGCGGCGCGCCTCTACCGCGTCGAGTAGCCGCTCAGCGCTGCAGCGACTGCAGCTCCTCGGCGGCAGCCGTGTCCGAGGGGTCGAGCCGGAGCGCGTCGGTGAGCGCCGACATCGCGAGCGCATCGAGGCCGAGGCGCTTGTAGCCGAGCCCGAGGTGATAGTGCGCCGAGGCGTCGCGCGGGTTCGCACGGACCACGCGCTCGAAGCACTCGACGGCGCCCGCGTCGTCGTCGAGCCGCTCGCGGACGATGCCGAGGTGATAGCACGCCATCAGGTACTCCGCGTCGGCGGCGAGCGTTCCCTCGAATGCGCGTCCCGCCTCCTCGAGACGGCCCAGGTGGAAGAGCGCCAGCGCGAGGCGGTAGCGCGCAGGCGCGGAGCGCGGGTTCAGCTCGATCGCCCGCCGCGACACTGCCGCACACTCGGACATCGCGCCGCGGCGATAGTGACAGACGGCGAGCTGGAAGTGCGCGCCGGGATACGCGTCGTCGAGCGCGAGCGCCCTCTCGAAGCCGCGGATGGCGTTGCCGATCTGGCCGAGGTGGTAGTGGGCGAGGCCCAGGTTGTAGTGCGCGCTCGCGTTCCCCGGATCCGCCCGGAGGATCTGCAGGCAGCGGTCGCGCGTGCGCTCCGCGAAGCCCGTCCCGATCTCGCGCTCGACGTCCACCGCGCGGAGCGGGCTCCCGCAGTGCTTGCAGTAGTTGTGGTCGGGGGCGTTGTCGACGCCGCACTCGGGGCACGGACCGGCCGCCTTCGCCGGGACCGCCATCGGCCCCATGCTCGCTCCGGCCGGAAAAACGTGCAAGCCCCTCCACAGGCGCGCTATGGTCGCCGGCCGGGAGGTCGGACATGGAGCTCTGGGAGCTGACCGCGCGCGAGGGCGTCCGGGAGACGATCGCGCGCTACGCGCATCTCGTCGACCGCGGCCGCATCGAGGAGCTGGTGCAGCTCTTCGCAGAGGACGCCACGCTCGAGGCCGGTGAGCGGCCGCCCGCGCACGGGCGGGACGCGATCCGCGCCTTCTTCCTCGGGACGAAGGGGAGCCTCGCCGCGGCGGCGGCGCGTCCGCTCATCCGTCACCACGTCACGAACGTGCTCGTGGAGCTCACGGACCGCGAGACGGCCACCGCGTCGTCGTACTTCCTCGCGATCACCGAGCGCGGCCCCGATCACTGGGGCCGCTATCAGGATCGCCTCGTCGCGCGCGACGGACGCTGGCTCTTCCACCACCGGCGCGCCCGGGCCGACGGCTACGCTGTAGACTCGCTCTTCGGGAAGCGCTGACTCACGAACCGCGCCGATCACCGCCCGGGAGCGACGAGGCGCCCGAACGCTGCGCGCGTCTGGCGGAGCGCACGCTCGTAGCCCATCGCCTCGAGGTCGTCCGAGATGATCTCGGCCTCGTACCACCCGCGATAGCCGCCCCGCTCGAGCGCGCGGACGATGTCGCGCAGCGGGAGAACGCCTTTCCCGAGGAGCGCGCGGTCCATCGTCCGGAGCGTGACGCGCTTGTAGTCCGATATCTGCACCGCGTGGATCCGCCGCGCGGCGTCCCGGCGGATCGTCTCGAGGAGCCGTCGCTCCCATGCGGAGTGGAAGAAGTCGAGCACGTAGCCACCGTGGCGGCCGGCCGCCTGCGCGATCTCCCGTGCGTCGGCGAGCGTGTTCACGAACGAGAGGTCCTGGCGGAGCGGGTGGATCACCTCGATCGCGAGCCGGATGCCCGCCGCGCTCGCCTCGGGCAGGAGCCGGGCGTACGCGTCGCGGAGGACACGAGCCGCCGCCTCCCACGTCGCGCCGTCACGCCCGCCGCTCAGCACGAAGAGCGCGTCGCCGTCCATGCGATGGACCCGGTCGATCGCGCGCCGCACCGCTTCGATCCCGCGCCGGATCGTCCGGCGCTCCGTGCCGAAGCGGCCGTAGGAGCCGACGTGCGCGACCTTCAGGCCGGAGGCGCGGAGCAGCCGGACGGCGCGCTCCGCGCCGTACGCCTCGAGCTTCGTGCTGGCGAGGCTGATCGACCGGAAGCCGAGCCGCTCGAGGTTCCGGACGTCCTCCTCGAGCGACCACCGCCGCAGCATGTAGTGGCCGATCGAGAGGCGGTCCTCCGGCCTCACGGGGGCCAGCGCTCCCGGAGCCACGGGAGGATGACCTCGTCCGCGGCGCGGTCCCTCGGGTCGCGGAGCCGCGCGCCGTCGGGGCCCGCCGGGCGGAGGTAATGGTCGGCGGACGGCAGCGCGGCGTACGCCTTGTCACGGGCGGCGGATACCCCGAAGGCGCGCCGGCACTCCGAGGGATAGATGTCGGTGTCGGCGAGCGGCGCCACGACGAGCGTCGGCACCGTCACCTCCGGGAGCGTCCGCTCGAGCGCGGCGTTCGACGAGAGCCCCGACCAGGTGGACAGCCAGCCGCGCGCGCTCATCGCGCGCGCGAGCCCCTCGCCGTAGTTCCCGTGGATGGGATCGCGTCCGAAGGAGAAGATCGAGCCGAGCGGACGCTCCGACGGGTCGAGCCGGAGGTCCAGGTAGCGCGGATCGGCGAGCGTCCGGTAGACGAGGAGCCAGCGGCGCTGGAGCGCGCGGCGCGTGACGAGCGCACGCTCCTCCGGCGCCATGCGCGCCGCGTCGCTCGCGAGCTTCGCGCGGAACCACGCCGCCTCCTCGCACGCGCCGAGCGCCTGGCGGTCGATCCGCTCGCAGCGCGCGCGCTGCGCCGCGCGGAACTCCGCGACGAAGTCCGCGGAGTACTGCGACGGACCCTCCGCCATCGGCCGATAGCCGTTCCGAGGGTCGTACATGTCCAGCCTGGGGTTCACGGCCGTCGGGTTCGACTCGTCGATCACCGACGGGTCGAGACGGTCGAGGAGGAACACGCCCTCGCCGAGGTGGGCGGCGAGGAGGACGAGCCCGTCGGCCATCGGCATGTCGGTCTCGCCGAGCGGGACGCGGTCGCCCGACGGCGCGCGCACGAGGCGCCCGGCCGGCGCCCTCCCCGCCTGCGCCAGGTAGAACGCGAAGAGGGAGCCGCCGCCCGAGTTGCCGACCAGCACGACCTTCGCGAAGCCGCGCTCGCGGAGCCACGCGATCGTCCCCGCGACGTCGAGGAGGAGTCGCTCGTGGAGGGCGTCGGCGTCGTTGCCGAGATGCCGCGTCGTGGCGCCCATGAACGCGTAGCCCGCCTGCGCCGCATGTGGGGCGAGGTAGTGGCGCGAGAAGTCGACGCGGGGGTGCATGGCGAGGACGACGGTGTCGGGATCGGTCCGCGGCGGAAGGTAGAGCACGCCGCCGAGCGGGGCTCCGTCGGCGGCGGCGTGCTCCACGACCTCGCGCCGGACGGCCGGGTCGAGGGAGACGAGCTCGTGGGGGTAGCGGAGCCGCTGCCGCATCGTCCTCGCCTCCTGCCACGGATCCCTCGCGCGGGGCAACGAGAGCCGCTTTGCACGACGCGCGCGGCGTGTGTCATCTCTCGCCCGAGTGGACCCGCACACCACGCCCCCGCTCACCGCGCGTCGCGAGGCGGCGCTGCTGCTCGCCGTCGTGGCGGCGGCGGTCCTGACGCGCGTCCTCTGGTACGCAGGCGACATCCCGCGCTTCTGGTTCGCGGAGACGACCTCGGTGTGGATCGCGAACGCGTTCGAGCAGGGCGACCTCTGGCAGCAGTGGACGGGGCTGCTGGGGAACACGCAGGGGACGTTGGTCGAGCACTCGGCGACCATGATGCCCGTCGCGGCGGCGTTCCAGGCCGTGCTGGGGCCGTCGCTCCACCTCCCGACGCTTCTCGGTGCGTTCTGGGGCACGCTCGCGGTCGTCCTCGCCTGGCGGCTCGGCCGCGCGATCGACTCGCCGGCGTTCGGTCTCCTGTTCGCGGGGCTGCTGGCCGCTTCGCCGCTCGCGATCACGTGGTCGCGGATCGGCGGGGTGCCCCCCGCGGCGGCGGCGCAGGTGCTGCTCGTCTGCTGGCTCGGGCAGCGAGCCGGCGCCCGCGGGAGCTTGGTCCTCGGGGTGCTCGCGGGCGCGGCGGCGTGGGCGAGCCTCTACTACTATTTTCCGACGCGCGCCGCGCTCGGGCTCGTGTTCGTCGCGCTGCTCTCGGGCCTCGTGTCCTCGCGCCCGGGCCTCCTCCGCGGGCTGGCGGTGCTCGGGGCCTGCGCCGTGACGCTCGCGCTGGCATTCGTCGCGATCCGGCCTGCGGGGGTCTGGCTGGCGATCTGGCCCCAGTTCACCGGATACGTCGGGGTCCGGGGGACGCAGACGTCCGCCCAGATCCTGGCCGACGCGACCACGACCCTCTGGCGCGAGCTGCCGCACGCCCTGCGGGTCTACTTCTGGAGCGATCGAAACTCGGAGTGGTACCTCGGCACGACGACCAGCCCGCCGGGCAACGCGCTGACGCCGAGCATCGCGTCCGGCGGGCTCTGCCTGTTGCCCGTCGGCCTGCTCGGCGCGGTCGGGCTGGCGCTCGCGGTCCGGCACGCGCTCCGCGACGCGCTCTGGCTGGCGATCGCGGCTCTCGGGCTCATGGCGCCGGGTCTCAGCGCGGTCACGGCGCGGCGCTTCGTCGTCTTCGACCTCGCGTGGTGCGCCCTCGCCGCCGGGGGCCTCGTCGCGCTGCTCGGCGCGCGCCGGTCGCCCCGCCGTCTCGCTGCGGGTGTGGCGATCGTGCTCGCGCTCGCTGCGTACTCGTTCGCCGTCGTGATGGCGCTCGACGCGAGGCTCCCCCCATATCACCCGGCCCCGATCCCCTTCGGCGAGAGCGGCTTCGGCGACGGGCGGGTCTGCCTCGCATGCGCGCGCCAGTCACGCCGGTGGGAGGACGCGATCCGTGCGGGCTCGTTCGTCGTGCTGTTCGACTCCGACGTCGACCGCGAGAACCCGACCGTCCCGAGCGGGCTCCCGCTGTACGGCAAGGTCGCCGCACTCGCCGCGGGGAAGCCGCACCGGTTCGTCGCGTACTATCCCCTGGCCATGAACTTCAACCA
>CAZLYE010000180.1:0-6836 GCA_964562865.1 uncultured Binatia bacterium (SeqCode)
CGCCGCGGGAGACGAAGGGCGCCGCTGCCGCGCCGATCCGTGCGAGCGCAGCGGCTCCCGTCTCCGCGCCGCGCACGCCGGCCGGGTCGTCCGTGGGGCCGAGGATCTCGAACGTGTTCCACATGAAGGGGTGCCGTGAGAGCCCGTCGCCCGCGGCGACGAACTGCTCCTCGCCGTCCCGGTCGTGGACGAGGAGGAGGTCGACGTTGCCGTCGCGCGCGAGCTGGAACGCGGCGCCGGTGCCGACCGCGATCACGGCGACCCGCGCACCGGTCGCCGCGGTGTACGCGGGGAGCAGCGCGTCGAGGAGGCCGCTGTCCTGCACGCTCGTCGTGGTGCCGAGCCGGACGGGCCGGACGTCGCGGTGGCAGCCCCCGAGCGCGCAGAGCGCCAGGGCGACGAGCAGGGAGCGCCTCACGAGGCGTGCGCCCCGCCCACCACCTCGACGTCCTGACCGTCGCGTCGCCGGACGACCGTGTCCTCGGCCCAGGCCGGGTCCGAGCGCGGGTGGTCGATCAGGTAGTGGAGCCCGCGGCTCTCCCGGCGGGCGCTCGCACACGTGATGATGAGCTCCGCGACGGTCGCGATGTTCCGGAGCTCCACCAGATCGCTCGTCAGGAGGAAGTCCCGGTAGTACTCCCGGATCTCCTCCTGCAGGACCCGGATCCGCTTCCGCGCGCGTGCGAGGCGCCGGTCGCTCCGCACGATGCCGACGTAGTTCCACATGAACCGCCGGATCTCGTCCCAGTTCTGCGTCACCACGACCGATTCGTCGCTGTCGACCGCGTGCCCCGGGTCCCAGGGCCGGATGTCGGGCCAGCGACGCGAGTCCCCGCGCAGGCGCGCGCAGGCGTGCCCGGAGGCGCGGTGCGCGAAGACCAGCGCCTCGAGCAGCGAGTTGGACGCGAGGCGGTTGGCGCCGTGCAGGCCGGTGCACGCGACCTCGCCGCACGCGTAGAGGCGGTCGAGCGCGCTCGCCCCGTGCAGGTCGGAGACCACGCCGCCGCAGAGGTAGTGCGCCGCCGGGACGACGGGGATCGGCTCGCACGTCATGTCGATGCCGAAGCGGAGGCAGGTCTGGTGGACCGTGGGGAAGCGGGCCCGCACGAACTCCGGCTCGCGGTGCGAGATGTCGAGGTACACGCACTCGAAGCCGTGCACCTTCATCTCGTTGTCGATGGCGCGGGCGACGACGTCGCGCGGCGCGAGCTCCGCGCGCGGATGGTAGCGCGCCATGAAGGCCTCGCCGTCGGGGCGGCGGAGGATCGCGCCCTCGCCCCGCAGCGCCTCCGTCACGAGGAAGGACTTCGCGGCCGGGTGGTAGAGGCACGTCGGGTGGAACTGGAAGAACTCCATGTTCGCGACCGGCGCGCCCGCACGGTACGCCATCGCGACGCCGTCGCCGGTCGCGACGTCGGGGTTCGAGGTGTAGAGGTACACCTTCCCGGCGCCGCCCGTGCAGAGGAACGTCGCACGGGCGAGGAAGCGATGCACCCGCCGCGTGTCGCAGTCGAGCACGTAGGCGCCCCAGCACGTCGAGCGCGGCCCGCGCTCCATCAGGAGGTCGACGGCCAGGTAGTTCTCGCGGATCTCGACGTTCGGGGTCGCGCGGACCGCCTCGGTGAGCGCGCGGATGATCTCGCGGCCGGTCGCGTCGGACGCGTGCAGGATGCGCCGCTTGGAGTGGCCGCCCTCGCGCCCGAGGTCGTACTCGCGGTCCTCGGGGTCGCCGCGCAGGTCGAAGCTGGTCCCGAGCGCGATCAGGTCGCGCACGCGGTCCGGTCCCTCGCGCACCACCACCTCGACCACGTCGCGGTGACAGAGGCCGTCGCCCGCGGCGAGCGTGTCGTCGATGTGCGACTGGAACGTGTCCTCGGGGCTCCACACCGACGCGATCCCACCCTGCGCGTAGCGGCTCGAGCTCTCGGGCAGCCGGTCCTTCGTCACGAGCACGACCCGGCCCGCGCGCGCACACTCGAGGGCGCAGGTGAGACCGGCGATTCCGCTGCCGAGGATGAGGAAGTCACACTCGACTGGCACGGCGGTCAAGCTTCCCGTTCCCGTGGAGTCGGGTCAAGCGCCTGGCACGGACGAACGCCGCGAAACATTGACCTCCACGGAGGCCTCCCGTATCGTGACGGGGCGATGCGGGTGGCGGTGTGGGGCGTGGTGGTCGCGACCGGGTTCGGCCTCGCCACCCGGGCGCGGGGCGACATCTACCGCTACCGCGATCCCTCCGGCGTGCTGGTCTTCACCAACGCGCCCTCGGCACCGGCGCCGCGCGTGATCAGGGAACGCCCGCTGCCCCCGGGGCCGCGCATGCTCACGCCGGCGGCACGCGGCGCGCTCATGACCGAGCTCTCGCGGCCGATTCCGAACGCCGTCCCGACCTCGTACGACGACCTGATTCGCGAGATTGCCGAGCGCTACGATGTCGAGTATGCGCTGGTGAAGGCGGTGATCAAGGCGGAGTCGGACTTCGACCGGCTCGCCGTGTCGCGCAAGGGAGCACTCGGACTGATGCAGCTCATGCCGGAAACGGCCGCACTCCACCAGGTGCGGGACGTCTTCCACCCCCGCGACAACATCGAGGGAGGGTGCCGGCATCTCCGCATGCTGCTCGACCGCTACGGCGGCAATCTCCCGCTCGCGATCGCCGCCTACAACGCCGGGACGCGACGGGTCGAGGACGCAGGCGGCATCCCGCCGATCCCCGAGACACGCGAGTATCTCGCGCGGGTGCTGCGCTACCGGCTCGCGTATCTCCGGGAAGAGGCGCGTGTCGTCTCCATCGGTCGCTGAGGCGGTCGGCCGCGGCACGCGGGTGGCCGCGCTCCCGAACCTCCTGACGCTCCTCCGCGTCGGGTTGGTGCCGGTCCTGGTCGTGGTGCTCCTCTGGCCCACGCCCGGCGCCCGCGCCATCGCTGCGGGCTGCTTCCTCCTCGCCTGTCTCACCGATTTCTTCGACGGCTGGCTCGCACGCCGCCACGGCCTCACGACGGCGCTCGGCCAGCTCCTCGATCCGCTGGCCGACAAGCTGATCGTCGCCGCGGCGCTCATCATGCTCGCCGCCGTTCCGCCCGAGCCGCGGGTGCCGGCCTGGATGGCGGTCGTGATCGTGCTCCGCGAGCTCGCCGTCACCGGGCTCCGCGGCATCGCGTCGAGCAGCGGCGTCACGCTGCCCGCGCAGGAGCTCGGGAAGTACAAGATGATCCTGCAGATGTTCGCGCTCGAGGCGCTGCTCGTGCACTACCGGTGGCCGGTCCCCGGCATCGGGCTCGAGGTCGACTTCCATGCGGCCGGCATGGTCTTCCTCTGGATGGCGCTCGTGCTGGCCGTGTGGTCGGGCGTCGACTACTACGTCCGCATCCTGCGCCAGCTGCGGCTCGACTGACGGCTACCGGCGGGCGCGACGCGGCTTCGCGGGCTTGATCTTGTTGGTCGCCGCGTAGCCGGCACGCTCGAACGCGCGCCACATGTACCAGCTCGCGACCGTGCGGTAGGGACGCCACCGTTCGCCGAACGCGAGGAGCTCGCGCGGCGTCGGCATGTGCTTCCGCCCGTAGGTGACGGACCAGCCCTTCCGCACGCCGAGGTCGTGGACGGGGAGCACGTCGGGACGGCCGAGCCGGAAGATCAGGAACATCTCGACGGTCCAGGCGCCGATGCCGCGGACGGAGACGAGGCGCGCGACGAGCTCGTCGTCGGACATGGCCTCCGCCTGCGCGAGGGTCGGCACGGTCCCTGCGAGCGTCTTCCGCGCGAGATCCTTCATCGCGAGGGCCTTGGCGCCCGAGAGGCCGGCGCGGCGGAGGGCGGGCTTGCGGAGACGGGCCATCTGCTCGGGCGTCGGCGGGCCGCCGTTGCCGCCGAGGGCCTTCACGCGCTCGAAGATCGTCGCCGCGGCCCTCCCGGAGATCGACTGGTAGACGATCGCGCGCAGGAGCGCCTCGTACGGGGAGTTCGCACCCTCGAGCCGGAGCTCGAAGGGGCGGGTCTCGTCGATGAGACGTCCGAGACGCTCGTCCCGCGCGGCGAGGTACCCCGTCCCCTCGGTGAGGTCGAAGGGGAGCGCGGGAGGCGGGGTCTGCATGGCCGGGAGCCGGAGCCTAGGCCAACGTCGCGCGGTTTGCGACGACTTCACGTCCGCGCGGCGTTCTCAGCGACGGCTCCGCTCGAGCCCGAAGGCCTTGATCAGGTTGTAGAGGTGCGAGCGCGTGAGGTCGAGCCGCCGGGCGGTGTCGGCCACGTTCCAGCCCTGGTTCTCGAGGGCATCGCGGACGAACCGGGCCTGGAAGCGGCGCGTGGCCTCCTGGAAGGTGGTCGCCGGATCCGACTCGGGCGCGCCCCCGGACTCGGGGAAGAGATGCGACCGCTCGACCTGCTTCGCGCGGGTGCCCGCCGCCCGGATGACCGCTGCCTCGACCGTGTTCTCGAGCTGCCGGACGTTGCCGGGCCATTCCGCAGCCTCGAGGGCACGGAGCGCGTTCGGCGAGAGCTCCAGCCGTGGGAGGTTGTGTCTCGTGCTCGCCTGCTCGCAGAAGAACGCGGCGAGCAGCGGGACGTCCTCACGTCGCTCGGCGAGCGACGGCACCCGGATGGGCAGCACCTGCAGCCGGTAGAGGAGATCCTCGCGGAAGCGCCGCTCCGCGACCGCCTGCTGGAGATCGACGTTCGTCGCGGCGATCACGCGGACGTTGGCCCGGATCGGCTTCGTGCCGCCGAGCGGATAGTACTCCTTCGCTTGCAGGAGGTGGAGGAGCTTCGCCTGCGCGGCGTGAGAGAGCTCCCCGATCTCGTCGAGGAAGAGCGTGCCGCGTTCGGCCGTCTCGACCTTGCCCTCCATCCGCCGGACGGCGGTCGAGTGCGCGCCGGGCAGCGCCCCGAAGAGCTCGCTCTCGATGAGCGTCTCCGGGAGCGCGGCACAGTTGAGCGTGATGAACGGATGATGCGCACGCGGGCCGTTGTCGTGGATGATGCGCGCCAGCTGGCTCTTCCCCGTGCCGGTCTCGCCGGTCAGGAGCACGTGGACGTCGAGCGGGGCGAGGAGGGCCGCCTGCTGCAGCGTCGTCGCCAGCGCGGCGCTGCGACCGATCACGTCCGCGGCGCGGAGCGACGCCCGGATGGACGTGGTCGGATCGGTGCCGGTCCGCACCCGCTGGCGCGCGAGGACCCGATCCGCGAGCGGTGAGAGGTGCCACGCGAACGTCTCGGCGTGCGCGCGGTCGTGGTCGCTGAAGAAGGAGTGTCCGGCGGGCTTCTGGAGGTAGAGGACTCCGCGTGGCGGGTCGTCCCCGATGGGTGCGCAGAGGACGGCCTCGATGCGACCGGCCTGGACGCTCACGAGCCGGCTGAAGCGCTCGTCGAGGAGGGCGGACTGCGTGACGATCGTCTTCCCCGTGGCCACCGCCTCCGCGATGATCCCGCGCGAGATGACGGCCCGCACGCCTTCGACCTGCTCGGACGTGAACCCGTGCGCGAGCGACCAGGAGGGCGTCCCCGGAGCGTTGTCGTCGTGCAGCTCGAGGTAGCCCTGCCGCGCCTCGGTGACCTCGACGATCAGCCCGAGTGCCTCGCGCAGGAAGGGCTCCGGCTCGTCCTGGCGCCCGAGGGTGAGGAGCCGCTCGAAGAGGTGATGCTCGCGCCGCAGCCTCTCCTCGCCGGGCTCCTGGGTCATCCGGATCGCTCCTAGGTGATCCATCACCCGGATGCAAAGGCAAGACCCGGGCCATGGGCACGAGCGAGCACGGACGTGGAAAGCGCACCGGGGAATGCCCACTCGGGTGGACGGCGCGGAGCCGGGTGTTCAGTCGATTGGGCGGGGGAGCCGCAAAAGGGGGCCGCCGACGAGGCCGACGCGTTGGCGCAGTGGTTGCTCATGCATCCGCGCATGATGAACCTACCGCCGCTCGGTCCCCTGGCCACGGCCGGCACGCCGCTCTCGTCCACGATCGTGACGATCGGCGCGCCGGCGGTGATGGCTGCGGCGCTCGTGCTCGGCCTGCTCGCCGTGCTCGGCGTCGTCCTCCTGTGCGCGCGGCACGACGGTCGACGGACCGCCGCGCGGGCGCGCACGAGCGTTCCGAACGTCGTGATGCTGTACGCCACGACGGGGCGAGACCGATGACCCGGCTCGCGGAGCAGGTCTACACGGAGCTGCTGCGGTACCTCTACGCGGCCTCGACCTCCGACTGGCCCGACGCCGTGATGATGACGACGCTGGTGGTGCTCGCGGCGGTCTTCGTACTCGCGGCCCACCGGTTGTGGACGGCAAGCCCGCGGACGCCGAGTCCGGCGGCGCACCGGCGGTGAAGCGCATGGCGAACCAGCTGGGCGTGCGCATCACGGGCGTCGGCGCCGAGATCCCGGCCGGGGTCGTCACCACGGCGGCGGTGGAGGAGCAGGCGGGGCTCTATCAGCGATTCGGCCTCGAGCCGGGATGGCTCGAGCACGTGACCGGCGTGAAGACGCGCCGCTGGGCACCGCCCCACGTGCAGCCGAGCGAGCTCGCCGCGGCGGCGGGGACGAGGGCGCTCCAGCACGCGGCCGTCGACCCGAGCGACGTCGACGTGCTCGTCTTCGCCGGCATCACCCGCGACTGCCTCGAGCCGGCCACGGCGAACGTGGTGGCCGACGCCATCGGCGCGCGGAATGCGCGCGTCTTCGACCTCATCAACGCCTGCAACAGCGTGATCGACGCCATCGACGTCGGCGACTCGCTCATCCGCAACGGCCGGGCCGCGCGCGTGCTCGTCACCACGGGCGAGCGGGCCTCGATCGCCATCAACTGGAATCCCCGGACCCTCGACGACCTCCTCGAGGCGGTGGCGAGTCTG
>CAZLYE010000181.1:0-2934 GCA_964562865.1 uncultured Binatia bacterium (SeqCode)
GGCGGAGATGCGGGCGCTCGCGGAGCAGGAAGGCGCGTCGCTCCCGGACGTCCGCGTGCTCGTCCGCTCGGGCGACACGCCGGCGGCCGAGCGCCAGGCGATGGGACGCCGTCCCCCGCACGTCCTCGTGACGACGCCCGAGTCGCTCTACATCCTGCTCACCGCCGAGGGCAGCCGGCGCTGGCTCGCGGGCGCGCGCACCGTCATCGTCGACGAGATCCATGCGGTCGCCGCCGACAAGCGCGGAGCGCATCTCGCCCTCTCCCTCGAGCGGCTCGACGCGCTCGCCGGCCGCCGCCTCCAGCGCATCGGGCTCAGCGCGACGCAGCGTCCGATCGAGGAGGTGGCGCGGCTCCTGGTCGGCGCGGAGCGGGTGGACGCGTCGGGCCGCCCGGACTGTGCCATCGTCGACGTGGGACATCGCCGCGCGCTCGAGCTCTCGATCGAGACGCCGGACCAGGAGATGGGGGCGGTCGCCACGCACGAGCTCTGGGCGGAGATCCACGATCGGATCGTCCGCCACGTCCGCGCGCACCGGACGACGATCGTCTTCGTCAACACGCGCCGCCTGGTCGAGCGCGTCGCGCACCACCTCGAGGAGCGGCTCGGCGAGGGACGCGTCGCGGCGCACCACGGCAGCATGGCGCGGCGGACGCGGCTCGAGGCCGAGGCGCGCCTCAAGGCGGGCGAGGTGCCGGTCGTGGTCGCGACCGCGTCGCTCGAGCTGGGGATCGACGTCGGCGCGGTGGACCTGGTCTGCCACATCGGCGGGCCGCGCTCGCTGGCGACGCTCATCCAGCGGGTCGGGCGCTCCGGGCACGCGCGCGGCGCCGTGCCGAAGGGCATCGTCTTTCCCCTCACGCGCGACGACCTCGTCCAGGCCGCGGCCGCCGTGCGCGCCGTCCGCGCGGGCGAGCTCGACCGCCTCCGCGTCCCGGAGAGCCCGCTCGACATCCTGGCGCAGCAGTGCGTCGCGACGGTCGCGACGGGCGACCTGGACGTCGAGGCGCTCTGGCGGCTCGTCCGCCGTGCGTGGCCGTTCCGCCGCCTCGCGCGCGCGGACTTCGACGCCGCGCTCGACGTGCTGGCCGACGGCGTCGCCACCCGGCGCGGCCGCCGCGGAGCACTCCTCCACCTCGACCGCGTGCACGGGCGGATCCGCGGGCGGCGCGGCGCGCGCCTGGCCGCGATCACGAGCGGCGGTGCCATCCCCGACAACGCCGACTACGACGTGCTCGAGGAGCCGCAGGGCCTGAAGGTGGGCACGGTGAACGAGGACTTCGCCGTCGAGAGCATGGCGGGCGACATCTTCCTCCTCGGCAACCGTTCGTGGCGGATCCGGCGCGTCGAGGCGGGGAAGGTGCGCGTGGAGGACGCGGCCGGCGCGCCGCCGACCATCCCGTTCTGGCTGGGCGAGGCGCCGGCGCGGACGCCGGAGCTGTCGGAGGCCGTGTCGGCCGTCCGCGCGGAGGTGGCGCGACGGCTGCCCGATCGCGAGGCGGCGGCACGCTGGCTCGTCGCCGAGTGCGCGCTCGGCGAGGACGGCGCGCGGCAGCTCGTCGAGTACGTCGCGGCGACGCAGGCGGCGCTCGGCGTCGTGCCGACGACGGGGGTGGTCGTCGCGGAGCGGTTCTTCGACGAGGCGGGCGGGATGCAGCTCGTCGTGCACGCGCCGTTCGGCGGGCGCGTCAACCGCGCATGGGGCCTCGCGCTCCGCAAGCGCTTCTGCGTGAGCTTCAACTTCGAGCTCCAGGCCGCAGCCACCGACGACGGGATGGTGATCTCGCTCGGCGAGCAGCACAGCTTCCCCCTCGACACGGTCTTCGCGATGGTGCGGCCCGAGACGCTGGTCGCGGACCTGACGCAGGCAGCGCTCGCCTCGCCGCTCTTCACGAACCGCTGGCGCTGGAACGCGACGCGCTCGCTCGCGCTCCTCCGGCACGAGGGCGGCCGCCGCGTCCCGATGCCGCTCCAGCGGATGCGCGCCGACGACCTCCTCGCGGCGGTCTTCCCCGAGCAGGCCGCGTGCGCCGACAACATCACCGGCCCGATCGCCGTGCCCGACCATCCCCTCGTCCGCGAGACGCTCGACAACTGTCTCCGCGAGGCGATGGACGTCGACGGTCTCGGCGCGGTCCTCGCCCGCGTCGCGCGCGGCGAGATCGCGACGCGGGCGATCGACACCGCCGCGCCGTCGCCGATGTCGCACGAGATCCTGAACTCCAACCCGTACACCTACCTCGACGACGCCCCCCTCGAGGAGCGGCGGGCGCGCGCCGTGTCGCTGCGACGGACGGATCCCGACCTGGCTGCCGGGCTGGGCGCCCTCGACGCGGGTGCGATCGCGGAGGTGTGCGAGCAGGCCTGGCCCGACGTCCGTGACGCGGACGAGCTCCACGACGCCCTCTTGTCGATGGGGCTCGTGCCGGCGGCGGAGGTCGAGCGGGCGGGGTGGGCGGCGTTCGCCGAGGAGCTCGTGCGGGACCGGCGCGCCACCTGGGGGACGTCGGGCGGCCCCCGCGCGCTCGTCGCCGCGGAGCGCCTCGCGCTCGTGCGCCTCGCGCTGCCCGACCTCGCCTGCGAGCCGCGTCTCGACGCGCTGCCCGCGCGCGAGGCGGAGCCGACGGAGGAGGCCGCGCTCCGGTGGATCGTCGGGGGCTGGCTCGAGAGCGTCGGGCCGGTGACCGCGGACGCGCTGGCCGCGCGCACCGGCCTCCGCCCGGGTGCGGTGGCGATCGGTCTCGCCGCCCTCGAGCGCGAGGGGAGGGCGCTCCGCGGCCGCTTCACGCCCGGCGCGAGCGAGGAGGAGTGGTGCGAGCGCCGGCTCCTCGCGCGCATCCACCGTCTGACGCTCGGCCGGCTCCACCGCGAGATCGAGCCGGTGTCGGCTGCCGACCTCGTGCGCTTCCTCTGCCGCTGGCAGCACGTCCAGCC
>CAZLYE010000182.1:0-3790 GCA_964562865.1 uncultured Binatia bacterium (SeqCode)
GCGCGCCCGGGCACCGTCGCGCGCCTTCCGACCGGGCTCGCGGCCCTCGACGACGCGCTCGGCGGCGGGCTGCCGCGCGGGCGGGTGACCGAGCTCGCCGGGCCGCCGGGCACGGGGCGGACGGGTCTCGCCTGCGCCGTCGCGGCGAGCGCCACGCGCGCGGGGGAGACGATCGCGTGGGTCGATCCCGATGACGCGCTCGAGCCGGCGGCGGCCGAGGCGGCGGACGTCGCGCTCGCGCGCGTCCTCTGGGTGCGGCCGCGCGACCTCCCCGACGCCTTCCGCGCCGCCGAGATCCTCCTCGGCGCCGGCGGCTTCGGGCTCGTCGTGCTCGACGTCGGCGTGGGACGCGGCGACGACACCCGCTGGCCGCGGCTCGCGCGCGCCGCGGAGCAGACCGGCTCGACGCTGTTCGCGATCGGGCGGCGGCGGAACGCGGGCACGTTCGCGGCGGTCGGGCTCGAGCTGGTCGGCCGCCGCGTCCGCTGGAGCGGCGGCCCGGGACGGCTCGTCCTCCTCGACGGGATCGACGCGCACGTCGCCGTGGCGCGGAGCCGGATCGGCCGCACCGGACGGGCGCTCGTCGTGAGGCAGCTCTGTGGATGAGCGGACGGACCGATGCCGCGCATCGCCTGTCTCGTCGTCCCCGATCTTCCCGTCGCGGCCGCGTGCCGTGCCGACCCCGACCTCGCCGGCCGGCCGCTCGCGCTGAGCGAAGGGACGGGCCCCCATGCGCCGATCGTCACGGCCTCGGCGGCGGCGCGCGCGCGCGGCGTCCGGGCCGGGCGTCACACGGTGGCGCAGGCGCGTGCGATCGCCGCCGACCTCGTCGTCCGCCCGCGCGACCGCGCCGCGGAGCGCTCCGCTGCCCGCGCGCTCGTCGACGTCGCGGCGTCGCTCGCGAGCCGGGTCGAGGCGGCGGCCGACGGCGCCGTCTTCCTCGACGCGGCGGGAAGCGCCCGGCTCGTCGCCACCGAGGCCGCGCTCACGACTGCGCTCGTCGCGCGGGCCGCGCGCGTCGGGCTCGCGGCGCGCGCCGGAGTGGGGGGCAGCATGACGGTCGCGCGGCTCGCCGCGACGCACCGGGTGGAGGTGGTGCCCGCGGGGACCGAGCTCGGCTTCCTGGCCCCGCTCCCGCTCGCGTGCCTCGCACCGGAGCCCGAGTTCGCCGCCACCCTCGAGCGCTGGGGCGTGCGGCGCCTCGGCGACCTCGCCCGGCTCCCGATCGCCGAGGTCGCGACGCGCCTCGGGCCGGCCGGCGCCGCGCTCGTGCGGGCGGCGCGCGGCGAGGACGAGCGGCCCCTCGCGCCCCAGCCGCTCGCGGGCCCCATCGAGGAGGCGGTCGACCTCGACTTCGCGCTCGACGCGATGGAGCCGCTCCTCTTCGTGCTGCGCGGGCTCGTCGAGCGGGCGGTCGCGCGCGTCGGCCTCGAGGGGATCGGCGTCGTGCGTCTCGGCCTCGCACTCGGTCTCGACGACCGGAGCCGCGACGACCGCGTCGTCCCGCTCGCCGCGCCGACGCGCGACGTGAAGACGCTCCTCACCTGCCTGCGCGTCGACCTCGAGTCGCGGCCGCCGCGCGCCGCCGTCGTCCACGTCGGGCTCGCCGCCGTTCCGGAGGTGGTGCGCGCCGCGCAGCTCGGGCTCTTTCATCCGCCCGGCCCCGCACCGGAGCGGCTGGCCGCCACCCTCGCCCGCCTGGCCGCGCTCTGCGGCCCCGACCGTATCGGCGCCCCGGCCGTGGTCGACTCGCACCGGCCCGGCGTCGCCGCGGTCGCGCCGTTCACCGTCGGGACCGGGGCACCGGAGCCGGGCCGGCCGCGGGACGGCTGCCGGCTCGTCGTCCGCGCCCTCCGGCCAGCGCGGGCGGTCGAGGTGTTCTCTGACCGCGACCGTCCCGACTTCGTCCGCGGCGATGGGCTCGGCGGCCGCGTCGTCGGCGCCGCCGGCCCGTGGCGGCTCGTCGCGGAGTGGTGGAGCGAGGCTGCGTTCGCGCGCGACTACTGGGACCTCGAGCTCTCCGACGGCGGCCTCTACCGGTGCTACCGGGAAGACGGCCGCTGGTGGGTGGATGGTGTGTACGACTGACTACGTCGAGCTCCGCTGTCGGAGCGCGTTCAGCTTCCTCACCGGCGCCTCGCTGCCGGAGGACCTGGTCGTGCGTGCGGCGGCGCTCGGGTACGACGCGCTCGCGCTCGCGGACCGGAGCGGCGTCTACGGCGCGCCGCGCTTCTTCCAGGCCGCGCGGAAGGCCGGCGTCCGTCCCCTCGTCGGCGCCGAGATCCTGGTCGCCGGCGCGGGGACGCTGTGGCTCCTCGTCGAGACCCGCCGGGGCTACCGGAACCTCTGCCGGCTCCTGACCGCGGGCGCGCTCGGACGCGAGAAGGGGATGACCGAGGTGACGTGGGCGCAGGTGGCGGAGCACGCCGCCGGGCTCCACTGCCTCGCCGGCGGCGCGGAGGGGCCGCTCGCGGGGAGCGACGCCGCGGAGAACCTCGGCCGCCTGCGGGCGATCTTCGAGGAGCGCCTGGCGGTCGACGTCCACCGGCACGGCGAGCGGACGGGGGAGCATCTCGCGCGACGGCTCGCCGACCTCGCCGCCGCGCACCGCGTCCCGGTCGTGGCCACCAACGACGTGCGTCACGCGACCGTCGGCGGCCGCGCCCTCCTCGACGTCCTCACCTGCATCCGGCTCGGCACGACGCTCGACCAGGCGGGCCGGCGGCTCCCCGCGAACGCGGAGCGGCATCTCAAGCCGCCCGCCGAGATGGCGGCGCTGTTCCACGACCTGCCCGACGCGATCCGGCAGAGCCGGCGGATCGCCGAGCGCTGCGAGTTCACGCTCGCCGACCTCGGCTACCGCTTCCCCGAGTTCCCGCTCCCACCCGGCGCGACGCCCGCGAGCCACCTCCGCGAGCTCGTCGCGCGCGGCGCGCGCGAGCGCTACGGCACGGTCGGCCCGCGCGTCCGGAGCCAGCTCGAGCACGAGCTGCGCCTCATCGAGCGGCTCGACCTCGCGGGCTACTTCCTCATCGTCTGGGACCTGGTCCGCTTCTGCCGCGAGCGCGGCCTCCTCTGCCAGGGCCGCGGCTCGGCCGCCAACAGCGCGGTCTGCTACGCGCTCGGCATCACCGCCGTCGACCCGGTCGGCATGGGCCTCCTCTTCGAGCGCTTTCTCTCGGAGGAGCGCGGCGAGTGGCCCGACATCGACCTCGACCTGCCGAGCGGTGACCGCCGGGAGGAGGCGATCCAGTACGTCTACCGTCGCTACGGTGAGCGCGGCGCGGCGATGACGGCGACGGTCATCAGCTACCGGACGCGGAGCGCCGTCCGCGAGGCCGGGAAGGCGCTCGGCCTGTCGCTCGAGCAGGTGGACCGGCTCGCGAAGCTGCTCCGCGCCCACGGCTGGTCCGACGAGCACGACGAGCTCGCCGCGCAGCTCCGGAACGGCGGCGTCGATCCGACGGCGCCGCGCATCGCGCTCCTCGTCCGGATCGTCCGCCAGATGCTCGGCCTCCCGCGCCACCTCGGTCAGCACACGGGCGGCATGGTCGTCGCGGCGGGCCGGCTCGACGAGGTGGTCCCGCTCGAGCCCGCGGCGATGCCGGGCCGGAACGTCATCCAGTGGGACAAGGACGACTGCGCGGACCTCGGCCTCATCAAGGTCGACCTCCTCGGCCTCGGCATGCTCGCGGCGCTCGAGGAGGCGATCCCGCTGGTGAAGCGGCACGAGGGCGTCGACGTGGACCTCGCGCATCTCCCGCCCGACGACCCCGACGTCTACGCGATG
>CAZLYE010000183.1:0-6397 GCA_964562865.1 uncultured Binatia bacterium (SeqCode)
GCCCACGACGCTGCACCACCCGCGCGTCGACCCGCAGCGCCGGGTCGAGGAGCGCCGCTGGAACGAGGCCGATCTCGACCTCGCGGCGCGCGCGACGGCGAAGAGCCGGTTCTCGAGCGCGGTCCAGCGCGCCACCTGGAAGAGGCTCCGGACGACGAGACGCGCAGGCGGCGTCAGCGCGAGGCGGCGCAGGTCCGTCAGCTCGCGCTCGACGTGCACCATGTCGAGCCCCGCGCGCGCGAGCGTGTGTCCCAGCGTGACGGAGGTGAAGTACACGAAGTGCTGGTCGACGTAGAACTTCTCGAGCGGCGCCGTCACGCGCCCGCCGGTCGCGCGGTAGAGCGCGCCCGCGACCACGTCGAGGATGCTCCGCTGGTTCGGGGTCGAGAGCCCGACGACGCCCGCCGGCGCCATGCAGCGCCGCACGGCGGCGAGGAGCCCGACCGGCTCGCGGGCGTGCTCGATGATGTCCCACATCGTGATCGCGTCGAAGCGCCGCCCGTCGGCCGCGAACTCGGCGAAGTCCCCCGTGCGGACCTCGAGACCGAAGCGCTCGCGGGCGTGCTCCGTCGCCTCGGCGCAGTCGTCGATCCCGAAGGGCATCCACCCGCGCCGGCGTGCGACGGCGAGGAAGAGCCCCGTCCCGCACCCGATGTCGAGGAGCGTCCCCGGGCGGTGGAAGCGCTCGAGCGCGTCGAGCCAGCGCTCGTAGAGCTGGACCAGCGGATTGGTCGGCGCGTCGTCGTAGCAGAAGGCGTAGTAGCTCTTCAGCTCGGGGACCGATCCCTCGCCGGTCGTGTAGAGCTGGCTGAACATCGCCCGGATCTCCTCCTCGCTCGGCAGCGGCCAGAGGAAGACCTGCGCGCAGGTCTCGCACGCGAAGATCGAGAAGCGCGGGAGACGGTAGAGGCGCCGGGCGCGCGTCGCGCCGCAGACGAGGCATCGAGGACCCATGGCGGAGCCACCGGGGACCCTGCCACAGCTCTCCGGCGCACCTCAAGCTCGGGCGGCACGCGCCTTGACACGTCGGCCGCGGGCCCCTAAGTCGCCGCCAGCATGCGCTCGCGCCACGCGCCCCGCTGCGGGAATTGGTGCGGCCGCCCCGCATCGTGCTGACCGTCCGGCACGCGGTCGGCCAGGTCTGACGACCATGCCGGCCTCCGTCCCCCGCTGGGTGCACGTCGTACTCTGCACCCTCTACCTGCCGCTCACGGTCTGGGCGACGTGGCCCGTCGCGTCCCACCTGGGGACCCACGTCGTCGATCCGGTGCGCACGCAGGGCCATTTCGGGTTGGCCATCCTCGCCGACCTCGTCTTCGTGCTCTGGGCGCTCGCCTGGCCGGTCCACGCGATCCGCACGGGCCCCTTCGGGCTCCTCGACGGCAACATCTTCCACCCCGCCCGCTGGAGCTACGCGCGCTCCGACAGCTTCCTCGGGGTCCTGCCGCTCTCGGCACCGGTGTACCTCCTCACCGACAATCCCGTCCTCGCGCACCAGAGCGCGCTGCTCCTGACCTTCGTCCTCTCCGCCGTCGCCGCCTACGCGGTGGTCTGGTGGGCCGTTCGCCGGCCCGACGCGGCGTTCGTCGCCGGCCTCCTCTTCGGACTCTCCCCCTCGCGCTTCGCCCCGCTCGCACACATCCAGACGCTTTCGACCATGTACCTGCCCCTGATCGTGGTGGCCGGCATGGCCGCCCTCGCACGCGGCGGCGTGGGGCGCTGGGCGGTCCTCGGGGCGATGCTCGTCCTGCAGGCGCTCTGCGCGGCTCACCTCGCGGCGCTCGGGTTCGTCGCTGCCGCCGCGACGCTCGCCGGCTGGTGGATGGGCCGGAGTCCCGAAGGGATCCGCCGCGCGCCGGCCTTTCTCGGCACGCTCGCCGTCGCCGCGCTCGTCTCGGCTCTTCCGTACCTTCCCGCGGCGTTGCTCCAGCGCGGGGTCGACGTCGCGGACGCCGGCTGGGCCGCCCAGGAGATCGTCGCGGCGAAGCCCCTCGCGAGCTACCTCCCACGCCCCGTCCATGGGGCGGCCTCGGCGTACTTCCTCTCGCTGCCCGCCGCGCTGCTCGGCCTCGCCGGGCTGTTCGGGACGCGCCGTCCGGCGACGCCGCGTACCGGCGAGCTCCGTGCGGTCGCGCTCGCCATCGTCGTCACCGGCTGGGTGGTGTCGCTCGGGCCGACCCTGCGGCTCCCAGGCGGCGTGGCCGTCCCGCTTCCCTTCCGCGCCTTCGCGTTCCTTCCCGCGCTCCGTGCCCCGGCCCGCTTCGGCACCCTCGTGACGCTCGGCGCGAGCCTGCTGGCGGGGGTCGGGATGTCGGCGCTCGCCGAACGCCTCCGGGCGCGCGGGCGGCTCGTGCTCGTGCTCGCCGCCGTCGCGGCGCTCGCCGCCGAGCTCCGTCACTTCGCCGTCCCGCTGCGCGCCGTCGAGACCGGCGCGAGCGTCCCGCCCGTCTACCGGCGTCTCGCGGAGAAGGGCGGTGCCGAGCCGGTGCTCGAGCTGCCGGTCGGGGTCGACTCCCTCGACCTGGGCGCCATGTACCTCCAGAGCCGCTACGCCTACTTCAGCACGTACCACTGGAGCCCGCTGCTGAACGGCCACGCCGCCTACCCGCCGGAGAGCTTCTTCTTCCTGATGGCGATCGCGCGGCGCCTGCCGGACCCACACGCGCTGCAGGACCTCGTCGACCTGACGGGGCTCCGCTGGATCGTGCTCCACGGGGCCGCGAGCGATCCGGCGCGCGCGGCGGGATGGCTGCCGGCCCCGCCCGGCCTCGGCGAGGGCGAGCGGCTGGGCGGCGACGTCCTCTTCCGCGTCCTCCTCGCGCCCCGGCGCGATCTGCGCGCGCGGCTCGCCTGGCCCTCGGCCGAGGAGACGACCCTCTCGGGGCTCCCCGTGCGGCCGCTCGCCGACGGCGCGATGCGCGGCACGCTCCGCGACCTCACCGTCGCAGCCGTCGAGCAGCGCGGCCTCACCTACGAGGGCTGGGTGACCGTCCTGAACGAGAGCGATGCGACCTGGCCCGGGTTCCGCCCGCGCCCGGCCGGGCTGGTGCACGTCGGCTATCGATGGCTCGACGAGGCGGGGCGCCCGGTTCCCACACCGCCCCGCCTGAGCCGCATCCCGACCGACCTCGCACCCCACGAGAGCGTGCGCGTCCCGTTCGCGGTGGCGCCGCCGCCAGAACCCGGCACCTACCTCCTGCGCGTGACGCTCGTCCAGGAGGGCGGGCCGTGGTTCGACGAGCACGGCGGCCCGATCGCGGAGGCGGTCGTGGAGGTCAGGGACCGACCCGCTCCGACGGCCACGGACGCACCGTGACGCTCGCCGGAGCCGCCGGCCCGCCCACCTCGTCGAACCACGGTCCGCCCTCCTGGCGCACCGTCACGACCAGCTCGTAGCGGCCCGGCTCGCGCGGCGCCGCGACGGCGAACGGCAGGCGGATCGACCCGCCCGGCGCCACGTCGGCTCCGAGTCGCGTCACGACGTCTCCGGGCGTCGTGGCCCCGTCCGCTGCGCGCCAGCGGTACGCGACACCCACCAGGCCCTCATGCGACGGGTCGAAGCCGGGCCACGGGCGGTCGCCCTCGTTCCGCACCGTCACCACGCCGCGCTGGAGCGCTCCCGCGAGCATGACGGCAGGGACCTCGAGGCGCTCGATCCGCCCGCGCGTGGCGCTTGGCGGCAGCGCGGTGCGCGCGAGCCCGTTCAGCGTCTCCCGACGCGGCGCCTCGTCGCGGAGGAGCGGCCGGAGGTCGCGCCGCGCGGGCACGGAGACCTCGAGCACCAGGTCGGAGCCGAACTCGGCCCGCGGGACGAGCGTCCCGTCGTCGGGGCGTGCGTCCCAGAGCGCGCGCTCGTCGGGCGGGAGCGCCTCGCGGTGCACGACGAGCCAGCGGACGCCGCTCAGGTCGACGAGGTCCTGCACCGCGTCCGGCGCGGGCAGGCGCCGCGCGATCGCCATCAGGAAGAAGAAGCTCTCCGGTGGGTAGCCGCTGTAGCCGTTCAGGAGCGGCCAGAACGCACGCGTGCTGAACTCCTCGTACGCGCTCTGCCAGCGCACGGCCCCGACGTCGCCGAGGAAGTCCCGGTCGAGGAAGCCGACCGGGAGCTCGAGGACGGGGCCGCGCGGCTGCGCGGCGAGCCAGTCGTAGACCGGCGGCACCCGCCCGCCAGGCGGCTCCTCGCGGAGCGGGATCGCGCGCGGCGCGGCCTCGGCGACGGCGAGAACGGCGACCGCACCGAGGAGCACGGCGCGCGTCCGCCGTCCCGCGAGCTGCGCGAGGCGCGCGTACCCGAGCCCAGCGAGCGCCGCTGCGGCGAGGGCCGCCACCACGCCGAGCCGGAGCGGGGCGCGCAGCGAGCCGAATCCGGGCAGCACCGCGGCGAGCCAGCCGAGCGGGAGCGCGACGAGCCCGCCGCCGGGGAGACGCCACGCGTAGCCGAGCGACAGCACCCAGCCGGTCAGGAGGACCAGCACAAGGCCGAGGCGCGGCGACGGCTCCGCACGCGACGTCGCGCCACGCCCCGGAGCGAGTGCGCCGATCACCGCGAGCGCCGCGCACGTCCAGCCGAGGAAGTGGTAGCCGTCGAGCGAGCCGAGCCGGACGGGAACGAGGTAGCTCCGCAGCGGGAGGGCGGCCGCCGACTCGAGCGTCGAGCCGACCACCGCGGCGGCCGCGCGGACCCTCGGGATCGCGCCGAGCCGCCCGAGCGCGACGTACGGCCACGAGAGCGCGATGACCGGAAGCGCGGCCAGCGCGAGCGCGCCCAGGGCGGCGGCCGCGCGGCGCCACCCGCCCGCGCCGCCGACCAGCCAGGCTCCCACGATCATGGCCGCCGCCGCGGCGAACGCGCCGAGCGCCAGGTACACGGACGAGAGCGCCTGCAGCGCGCCGAGGACCGCGAGCCCCACCGCCGCGCGAGCGCGCCCCGTGCCGACGAGGCTCCACGCGCACAGGAGGAGCAGCGGGAACCAGAACGTCGCCGCGAGCTGGATGTGCCCGAGCTGCGCGAAGCGCCACGGGGCGAAGCCGAAGAGCAGGCCGGCGACGAAGCCCGCCGCCGCGCTGGCGGTCCAGCGCCTGACGGCGGCGTACATGGCGAGCGCCGACAGCGGGAAGGTGAGCAGCAGGATCGCCTGGTGGGCGAAGATGGGATCGTGCGACGCGAGATAGAGCGGCGCGAAGAGCGGCACGTTGCCGAGGAAGTGATCCGACCGCGCGAGCGCCCACCGCGCCGGATGGAAGACGTTCGCGTCGAAGAGCGAGCGCGGTGCGTGGAGGAGCGCGTGCACGTCCCACGCGAGCGCCCAGGCCACGAGCCGGATGTCCGCGAGCGCGAGCCAGCCGAACGGCCCGTGGAGCGCGACCGTGTCGACGACGTGGTCGCCGAGACCGCGCGCGAGCGGCCAGGTGATCCACACGGCGAGCGCGACGTAGGCGCTCGCCGCCGCGAGCGCGGACCCTCGTGCGGACCGCTGCGACGCCGGCTCGGGCACCGGCTCAGCGCCCCTCGCCGGGGGTCGGGGAGCGGACGAAGACCTTGTAGCCGGCGATGGCGGTCTCCCAGTGGGTGTCGAGCATCGGATCGCCCCAGGTGTAGAGGCGCTCGGTGAGGAACGGCCGGCGGAACTCTCCCGCGCTCCGGTACCCGAGCTCGCCGGTCCCGAGGCGATGGAAGAACGTCGCCGTCTGTCCGTCGGGGCGCGAGCGGCGGACCGCGTTCTCGACCCAGCTCGGGAGGACGACCACGTCGGCCCCGAGCGGCTCCTCCGGAGCGGGCGAGGGACCGGCGTCCCCCAGCGGTGCCAGCGCCTCTGCCGCCAGGTGACCGTAGGGCGCCGGGAACTCGACGATCCTCACGCGGGAGCGCAGGAGCTCGGGCCGGACCGCGTCGTACGGGAGCGCGAACCGGTTCGGGTACGCCACCACGAGCTGACGGCTCTCGCGGGCGGCGTCCGCTGCCAGCGCGGCGACCACGCGTCCCACCTCGCGCTGCGGTCCGAGGCCGAGGCGTGCGACCTGCGAGGCGCTGAGCGCCGCCGTATAGGCGAGGACCGCGCCGACGGCCGCCACGCCGCCCCTCCCTGCCCCCCACAGCGCGTCGAGGCACGCTCCCGCGGCGATCGCGAGTCCCGGCGCGAGGAGGAGGTAGTAGCGGGGAACTGCGGAGATCGCGCCGCCCATGAACAGGAAGTACGGCCCGATCGCGGCGAGGAGGAATCCGGCCGCGCGGCGATCCCTCCGCCAGAGGAGCGCCAGCCCGGCGAGCGCGGCGACGTACACGGGCCAGCCGAGCATGTACGGGAAGGCCACCACGAGCGGGTAGACCCACCGCTGCTGCGGCCAGGCTCCCGTCAGGTCGACGCCCGGCATGCCGACCAGGTAGCCGTACGTCCCG
>CAZLYE010000184.1:0-3346 GCA_964562865.1 uncultured Binatia bacterium (SeqCode)
TGTCGAGCGGCGTCGCGACCTGCGAGGTCTGGAGCAGGTCGAACAGCGCGCCGTCCGAGGTGAACTGGTCGTAGGTCGAGCCATCGCTCGCGACCAGGAGCGCGCGCCCGATGTCGCGCAGGTTCTCGGCGGCGGCCGGGAGCACGGCCGTGATCGTCCCCGCGTCCGTGTCGAGCGTCACCGTGTCGCGCGCCAGCACGTGGAAGCAGTCGCAGTTGTTCGTGTCCACGCTGACGACGAGCCAGCCCGGCCGGTTCTGGTCGGCGGGCGCGACCGTCTGCGGGATGAACGTCCGGGTGTTCAGGTCGAAGAACCCGAGCGTGACGTTCCTCAGCTCGTCGCTGAAGAACTTCGCCACCGCGACGAAGGCCATGTCGTTCGTCACGGTGGGGAGCGACGTGCCGACGACGGAATTGAGGGTGGTCAGGGTGAACGGCGTGTCGGAAGGCGGTGGCGGCGGACTCATGTCCGGTACCCCGTCGTTGTCGTCGTCCGGGTCGCAGACGTCGCCGAGGCCGTCGTGGTCGTTGTCCTCCTGGAGCGGGTTCGGGTCGTCGGGGCAGTTGTCGCAGGCGTCGCCCACGCCGTCGTGGTCGCGATCCTCCTGCAGCGGGTTCGCCACGAGCGGGCAGTTGTCCGCGGCGTCCGCGATGCCGTCGCCGTCGTCGTCCGGGTCGCAGGCGTCGCCGAGGCCGTCGTGGTCCGTGTCGCGCTGATCCGCGTTCGGGACGTGCGGACAGTTGTCGCTCCGGTCGGGGACGCCGTCGCCATCGGAGTCGATCAGCGGGAAGCTCGTCGGGTCGTTCGGGTCCGTGCCACGCGCCACCTCGGTCCCGTCGCTGACGCCGTCGCCGTCGGTGTCGGCCCGGAGCGGGTTCGTGTGCTCGACGTTCACCTCGTCGCCGTCGGAGAGGCCGTCGCGGTCGGTGTCGGCGACCGTCGGGAGGGTGTGGGTCGAGTTCACCTCCTGGCCGTCGGAGAGTCCGTCTCCGTCCGTGTCGCGCGCGTGCGGGTCGGTGCCGAGCTGGAACTCCTGCAGGTTGGTGAGGCCGTCCCCGTCCGGATCGGCGGCCGAGTCGTCGTGTAGCGGGTCGAGGCCGTGCGCGATCTCCCAGTCGTCCGGCATGCCGTCGTGGTCGGAGTCTGCGACGAGGCCGAGCACGAGCGGCGACGCCGTCTGGAGCGTGCCGAGGCCGACGTTCGGAGCGAGCACGAGCGGCGCCGTCGTCTTCCCGCTCGTCCCGCCGAACGCATCGAGGACCGCCATCTCACCGCCCGCGAGCAGCAGCGACGCGCCCTGCGCATCGTAGAGGTTCGCGAGGTCGATCGCCGCGAGCGATCCGGCGAAGCCGTCGCCGGCGAGGGCGCTCACCGGGTGGTGCGCGCCGGGGACCGTCACCACGAGGAGCGCCCCGCGGCGCGCGGTCATCCCGTCCGTGTCGAAGACGGCGGCTGCGACCGCGTTGGCGGACACGGGGAAGCTCGCCTGCTCCGTCACGACCGAGAGGAGCGGCGTGCCGCCGGGCACGAGGACGGGAGCGCCGCCCGCCTTCGCCGTCGTGACCGTGCGGAAGAAGTACGCCGTCGCGGGCGCGAGGCCGCTCACGCGGACGCGCAGCACGCCCAGGTCCTCGGCCGCGGTCGCCACCGAGACGTCGTCGCCGACGACGGCGTGCGGGTCGATGGAGACGCCCGTCGAGGGTAGCGTCCCGAGCACGTCGTCGAAGACCGCGAGCGTCCCCGTGCTGGCGGCGCTCGCCGTCCACACGACCGTGAACGCGGTCGGCGTGACGTCGGTCACCTGGACGTCCTGCACCGTCACCTGCGCCGCGCCGGGCGCCGCGCGGAGCCACGCGAGGGCGGCGAACGCCACGGCGACGAGGCGCCGGGCGGCGGATCCGGGTGTGCGCGTCGTCGTCACGGGTACTGGAACCCCTGCGTCGTCACGGCGGTCTGGGCGTTGCCGGCGCGGTCCTTCACGATCTCCACCTGGACCGTATTGTTGCCGACGAGCTTCGGCCGCGCGGGCTGGTAGACGAGCTGCACCTGGGGGAAGGCAGCGTTGGCCGCGACGGTCGCGTCGAAGCTCTCGAGCGGGACGCCACCCGCGATGATGTCGAGCCGCTCGGGGAAGGTGCGCGGAGCCGGCGGCGCCATGCCGTTGAAGAACGCCGGCAGGCCGTTCAGCGACGCCTGCACGGTGGTGAGATCGATGCCGCTCCCGTGCGGCCCGTCGTCGATCGTGACCGTCAGGACGACGGGATTGGCGATGACGTTCGTCGACTCCGCGAACTTCGTGCCGCTCATGAAGTCCTGGTGGACGACGTTCCCGTCGCCCACGTCGAAGTCGACCGGGATGACGTCGATCGTGCCGATGACCTTGTTGACGCCGCCGACGTCACCCATGGTCACGTGCACCGTGGCGATGCTGCTCGCGTCGGTCACCGCGGTGTCGAGGTCCGTCATGGTCGGCGTGAGCGGTGGGACGGCGGCCGACTCGCGCTCCCCGTCCTCACGTTGCACCTCGAAGTGCACCGGGATGCCCGGCGTGTCCTGGAAGGCCAGCCGCGAGAACGACTCGTTGCGGAAGTCGTGGTCCGCGTCCGGGCCGTCGGTGCGCTGGTAGCGGATGATCTGCTTCAGCACGGGCCCGGCGAGCATCTGGCCGATGAGGGCGGAGGCGTTCTGCATCGACGCCGTCACCAGGGTCGGCCCCGGATCGACGTCGACGTCGTAGCTCTGCCCCGCGCCGAGGCCCGCGACCGTCGCGGTCAGGCTGTAGGTGGAGGCGAGGTGCATGTCGCCCGTCGCCCAAAACTCGTCGAGGGTCGGCGTCACGGTGAGCGGCGCGGTCACCATCGCGACGTGCAGACCGTCGGCGTTGGTGTTGAAGTCGGAGAAGACGATCCCGCCGGGACCGAGGCCGGGCTCGACGACGAGGCCGCCCGGCTGCGAGTACGTGACCGTCGCGCCCTGGACCGGGTTGTCGTACTGGTCGAACACTTTCACCTGGAGGGCGTTCAGCACGGACGTGCCGACGGTCATCCGGCTGAAGCTCGAGCGGTCGCTCTCGAGCCGGGCCGGCACGTCGGCCTTCGGCGTCGCCGTGAAGAGGAGCGGCTTGGAGCTGCCCGGAACGAACGCGGCGACGATCTGCGCGTCGCTCACCTTCTGGCCGAGCGTGAAGGTGGTCGACGCCGCGCCGCCGACGAGCGGCAGCGGCGGGCTCTCGGGGTTGACGGACCCGCCGCCACCGACCACCCGGAACCCCACCAGCGCGGTCGACACGCCGTTGCCGAGGGCATCCTTCACGACGATCACGAGCGGCGCCGGGAGCGGCATGCCG
>CAZLYE010000185.1:0-5785 GCA_964562865.1 uncultured Binatia bacterium (SeqCode)
AAAGCCCAGGTCCTCCGGAACCGTCTCGGGCCCCTGCGCGTCCCATCCCGGGACGAGCACGCCACCCCGCTTCTGCGGCGGCCAGGTGACGAGGTAGCCGAGCACGGTGGAGACGAGCCCGTGCTCGTCTGCGATCTCCCAGATGCGCTTCGCCTGTACCTGGTCCGACCCGCCCCAGAAGTCCCTGATGCCGTGCTTCTCGGGCGACTTGCCCGTCGCGATGCTGGTCCAGACCGGCGGTGAGATCACGGGAAAGACGGAGTCGAGGTCGCCCCGCGCGCCCCGACGGAGGAGGGCGTCGAAGGTCGGCAGGCGGCCCGCGGTCCGCAACGGGTCGATGATGTCCCAGCTGGCGGCGTCGAGCCCGATCACGACGACCTGCCGCGACGGTGGCGGAGGAAGCGCCGACACGAGGAGCTTCGCGGAGAGCGCCCCGACGCCGAGCAGGGTGGCCGCGAGCAGCGCCAGCGAGCTCCCCGCCGCCCGTCGCCCGAGCACGCGCAGACCCGCCACGCCGGCGAGCGGAACGAGCGCGGCGACCCCTGCCCCGCCCGCCACCGTCCAGCCGACGAAGCCGACCGACACGGCGAGCCACGCGCACGCGAGCCACCACGCCCCGGACGCCGGCGCCGCCCCGACGCCGCGCCAGACGACTGCCCCGACGGCGGCCGCGAGCAGTACGGACGCGGCCGCGGCTCCCCAGAGCTCAACGTGCTCGAGAGGCCCGACCGCAAATTCTGGATTGAAGAGGAGGAGCGGAACGGGAACGGCGACTCCAGCGGCGATCGCGACCGCGGACCTGAATCTCATGCGCTCTCCATCATGCGTCCCGCCGTCACGCCTGGTCCCGGGTCTGCGCCCGGGCTCCGATCCGACGGCGACGGGACCGGCGGATGTTAAAGGACTCTCCGCTCGCGCGAAAGACACCCGCCGACGATTTCGTCCCTCGGGACGACACCGACCGTCGCACGCCGGTTGCGCCGCGTTCCCCTGCGTGCAAAAGGTCCGCTGGAGGGGACGGGCCGGGGGTTCGTTCGTGATGCGGAACAGGTCACCCGACCTCGGCATGCCCGCGCACGCGTCCGCGAGCGATGCGATCGGGGCTTCGACGTCGCCGGGCACGCATCGATCGGCCGGAGTCCCTGCCTCGCTCCTCGAGTACCTCCACGCCTGCCCGCTCTGCGAGGGGTCCCTGCTGGTCCCGTACTGCCGCGTCCCGTCCCTGTTCACCGACGGCGAGTTCATCCGCTACGACCGCTGCACGCGGTGCGACGCCGTCTTCCGGAACCCGCGGCTCCCGACCACCACGCGCGTCGAGCGATACCGGGACAAGGTGCTCCCGGCAGAGGCCAAGGCACTCAATGCGAGGACGCAGACGCACTATCGCTGGGTCGTCCGCCGGCTGCTCGAGCTCCTGCCTCCAGGGTCCGGCCGGCGGGTGTTCGACTTCGGATGCGGCGCCGGCGGATTCCTCGTCGAGGCGAAGCAGGCCGGGCTCGAGCCGTTCGGCCTCGAGCTGAACCGGGACCTCGCCCGCCACGTGACGGAGGCCCACGGGATCCCGGTCCACTCGGGCGAGCTGTCCGACGCCGATCCCGCGCTGGATCGATTCGACCTGATCGTCAGCTTCCAGGTGTTCGAGCACCTGATGGACCCGCGCGGGGCGCTCCTCGGGCTCACGCGCCGCCTCGCGCCGAACGGTCTCCTCCTGATCGAGGTTCCGAATCTCCACGACGTGCGAGAGCGCCTGCGGCGCGGCGCGACCATGGACGACTCCCACCTCTTCTACTTCGGCCGGAAGAGCCTCTCCCGACTGCTCGGCGCGGCTGGTCTCGAGGTGGTCGAGGTCCACGAGGGCCTCCGCCCGTACCGCCTGCTCGGCGAGGCGGCGGCCCGTCTGCCCGCCGCCGCCTACCGCGCGATCGAGCGCACGATGGCCACCCTGCAGCTGAAGACCGTGCTCGGCGTGATCGCGTCCCCGCGGGCTCGGGCCTGAGGGGCCGCCGCCTCACCCGAGCGCTGGTCGCGCGGCGCGACGCACGGCTCCGCCCCGGAGCAGGCTTCCGTAGTGCCCCTCGAGGCGCTCCGCGATCCGGTCGAGCGTGAAGGCCTCCTCGACGCGCCGCCGTCCCGTGCTGCCGAGCCGCTGCCGGAGGTCCGCGTCCGCGGCGAGCCGATCCATCGCGTCCGCCATTCCGCCGATCGGGTCGCCGTCGGGAGCGCCGGCTCGCGTCGCCACGAGGCCGCCGCTCCAGTCGGCGGCGGGTGGAACCACGAGCGCCGTGCACCCCGGTCCCGGCGCTCCGACGAGATTGCTCACGCCGCTCACGTCGGTCGCGACGGCCGGCAGCGAGCACGCCATCGCCTCGAGGACCGCCATCGGCGAGCCTTCCTCGACGGAGGAGAGCACGTAGGCGTCCGCGCCCTTGAGGATGCCGAGCACGTCCTCGCGGAAGCCTGCGAAGACCACGTGAGAGTCGAGTCCGAGGCGCTGCACCTCGCTCCGAACCAGGGCCTCCTCGGGCCCCTCGCCGACGAGCAGCAGCTGCATCTCGTCGCGATGGCGCATACGCGCGACGGCGCGCACCAGATGAACGAAGCCCTTCTCGGGAACGAAGCGGCCGATCGAGCAGAAGACGAGCCGCCCGGGCCGCAGCGCCGGGAGCTCGCGACGGAGGTCCCGGGCCGGGACGGCGTCGACGGCGGCGAGATCGATGCCGTTCTCGAGCACGACGATCTTCTCGCGCGGGATGCGGTCGCGGACCACCAGCACCTCACGGACCATCGAGGAGACCGCGAGCACGAGATCGGACCACCGCGCCGTGTAGCGGTTCAGCCGACGCACCGAGCGCGAGCGCCTGAAGTCCGTGGAGCGCTCGCTCGAGACGTGCGGCGTTCCGGAGCCGGCGAGGCGGTTCGCCATTCGCGAGACGATGTTCGCCCGCGGGAGGAACGACTGGACGATATCCACCTTCTCGCGCCCGAGCAGCCCCCGCATCTTCCAGGCCGCCACCATCATGCTGCCGACGCTCACGACCTCGCCCATGCCGAGCGTCGCGACGTCGATGCCCCGCTCGCGGAGCCGGACCGCCGTCCGCCCGGGCTCCTTCATCGCGAGGACGCGAACCTCGTGACCCCGGCCGGCGAGATGGAGGGCGAGCTGTCCGACGGCGCTCTCGGTGCCCCCGAAGTCGAGGCCGTTGATGACGAGGAGGATCTTCACGCGGTGAGCCCTGGGGAAGGACGGTATGGACCGTCCATGAATAATGTGCGAGACGAACGAGATCCAAGCGCGCCGCGGTCCCTCGGCTCCATGGCACTTCCCGTGGGGTCTGATCGGCGCGGGCGCATGGCATTCCGCATTCGCGACAATTGGGTGGAATCCCGCGAACCTCTGGTGGTAGGATCACCGATTATCCGCAGCCCCCGGAGGGAGACGAAGCGATGTCGTTCGAGCATACGATCCGATCCTACATCGTCGATGAGATCATGCGCGGTCGGGACGATCAGACCGCCCTCGAGCTTGACTACCCGTTGATCGAAGAGCGCGTGCTCGACTCGATGGACGTCCAGAAGCTCGTCGCCTTCATCGAGACACGGTTCGAGATCCGGGTGCCCGACGAGTATCTGCTTCCCGACAACTTCGCCAGCATCCGGGCGATCGCGAAGATGGTCAGCGAGCTCCGACAGGGGGCCTGACAGACCGGGATCGTGGAAGAGCCGTTCTTCTTCCAACACGACGGAACCCGGCTCTTCGCCGTGCTGCACCAGGCCCGCGGGCCGGGCGCCGACGTCGGGGTCGTCTTCTGTCACCCCTACGGCGAGGAGAAGCAGCTCGTCGATCGCGTCTTCGTGCGCTTCGGGCGTCAACTGGCCGCGGCAGGATTCCCCGTCGTCCGCTTCGACTGCCGCGGTTACGGCGAGAGCCAGGGCGAGCTCGCCGACAGCACGCTCGAGACGCAGATCGTGGAGACGCTCGCCGCCACGGCGCTCCTCCGGACACGGATGGCGGTACGGTCGGTGGTCCTGCTCGGGCTCCGTCTGGGTGCGACCGTCGCCGCGCTGGCTGCGGAGCGCGCTCCGGACGTCTCCGGCGCGATCCTCTGGTCGCCGATCGTCTCCGGCCGCCTCTACGCGCGGGAGCTGCTGCGTCAGAAGCTCGCCGGACAGCTCGCCCTGCAGGAAAGGTCCGCCACCCGCGAGCAGATCGTCGAATCGCTGAAGGCGGACGGCCGCATCGAGTTCGAAGGCGGCTACCTGACGCTCGGCATGTTCGAGAGCATCTCCGGCATCGATCTCGCGCGGACGGTGACCGGGCGGGGAAAGCAGATTCTCGTGAACACCATCGAGCACCGCAGCCGGAACTACGGCCCGTACGAGGCGCTCGTGAACGCGTACCGGGCGGCCGGCGACAACGCGGACCTCGTGGTGGCCGAGGCGCGCGAATACTGGGACGTCCGCTCGATGTTCGACGGCGTCTTCCCGGACCACCTGTACGCCGCCACCCTCGAATGGATGCGCTCGCGATGGCCGACGGACAACTGACGGGCGGCGAACGGCCGGTTCGCCTCCCGAGCAACGGGAAGCATCTCTTCGGCGTCCTGCACGAGCCGGCGCGTGGACGCGCGACCACCGGGGTCGTCTTCCTCAACGCGGGCCCCCAGAACCGGGTCGGCCCGCAACGCATCTACGTGACCGCCGCGCGTCGGTTCACCGACGCGGGCCTCGCGTGCCTGCGCCTCGACCTCCCCGGCGTCGGCGAGTCCGAGGGACCGTTTCCCGAGAACAACCTCGACTGCCACGACCCAGCGAACGTCCGCGGCGCCGTCCAGCATCTCCGCGAGCGCGGCGTCGACTCCGTCGTGCTCCTCGGGCTCTGCGTCGGGGCCCGGGTCGCGGTGCGCGCCGCGCTGGCCGATCCCGCCGTCGACGCGGTCGTATCCTGGTCGGCGCCCGTGATCAGCGGCGCGGCCGACATCATCGGCGAGGCGATCAGCCGCGCGGCGGCGCGCGAGCATCTCCGTCACTGGTCGCGCCGCCTCCTCCAGCCGCAGCGCTGGACGCGCTACCTGACGTCGCAGGAGGCGAGGTCGCAGGGGGCCGCCAAGCTCCGGAGCGTCCTCTCGACGCTGGTCGGGGGCGCCGGGAAGAATGCCTCTTACCCGTTCGTCGGCGAGATGGGGGCTCTCCTCGAGAGCTCGCGCGGCGTCCTCATCGCGTACGGCCAGCGCGACATCGGGCCGATCGCGGAGTTCGAGGAGCACTTCGGGAAGATCGTCCCGCGAAAGGCCCGTGACCGGTGCTTCCTCCTCGTCGAGGGGGGCGATCACACCTACGCGTCGCTCGCGGCACAGACCCGCGTCATCGCGGACACGCTCGAGTGGCTCGCGGCCCGCTATCGGCGGCCGTAGACCTCCCGGTACAGCGCCTCGTAGCTCTCGACCATCCGCTCGGCGGTGAATTCCTCGAGGAACCGCCGGTGCGCCGCCTCGCCCAGGCGGCGCGACAGCCCGGGGACGGTCGCCACGCGGTGGATCGCCGCCGCGAGCGCGTCGGCGTCCCGGCTGGGCACGATCAGGGCCTCACGATCGGGCCGGGTGGCTTCCACGATCCCCGGCGTATCCGTCGCGACGATGCAGCGCGCGGTCGCCATCGCCTCGAGGAGGGCGACGGGCAGGCCCTCGAAGAGCGAGCTGAACACGACCACGTCCACCGCGGGCAGGAGCTGGAGCACGTCCGGACGGATCCCGGCGAACGTCACCCGCTCCGCGATCCCCTCGCCGCG
>CAZLYE010000186.1:0-4809 GCA_964562865.1 uncultured Binatia bacterium (SeqCode)
ACCGCGCGCCCCCGAGATGAACCACTTGTGGCCGTTCAGCACCCACTGATCGCCGTCGCGGACGGCGCGCGTGCGAATGCCGGTCGGGTCCGACCCGGCGACCTCGGGCTCCGTCATCGCGAAGCACGAGCGGACCTTGCCGTCGACCAGCGGGCGGAGGTAGCGCTCCTTCTGCTCCGCGTTCGCGTGATGGAGGAGCGTGTGCATGTTGCCTTCGTCCGGCGCGTGGCAGTTGAGGACGTAGGCGCCCATCATCGTGCGGCCGCACTCGGCCGACACGAACGCCATCGCGAGCGGCCCGAGGCCCATGCCGCCCCACTCGCGCGGCATGTGCGGCGCCCAGAGTCCGGCGCTCTTCGCCTGCTCGCGCAGCTCGGCGTAGCCGCGGCGCCAGTGGCCCTCGCGCCGCATCCGGTCCTCGGCGGGCGCGACCTCGTGCTCCAGGAACTCGCGGACGCGGGCGCGCACCTTCTGCACGTCCTCGGGAAGCGTGAAGTCGATCGCCATCGTTCGCTCCTTCAGCCGTGCTGCTCGAGGTGCGCGTGGGCGAGGTCGATGAGCCCCTCCGCGACCGCCTCGCCGCCCGCCATGCGCGCGTCCTGCGTCTGCCCCTTGTGCCAGCGATAGTAGAGCTGCTGGACGATGACGGCCATCTTGAAGAGGCCGAAGACGTAGTAGTACGGCATGCGGCTCACGTCGCGGCCGCTCCGCTCGGCGTAGCGCGCGATCGCCTGGTCGCGGGTCATGAATCCCGGAACGCGTGACGGCATCGAGGCGAGGAACGCGTACTCCTCCCCCTCCTGGAACCACGACGACAGGAGCGTGCCGAGGTCCGTGAACGGGTCGCCGACGGTGCACATGTCCCAGTCGTAGACCGCGACGCAGCGTCCGGGATCGTCGGCCGCGACCGCCATGTTGTCGAGGCGCCAGTCGTTGTGGACGAGCGTCGGCGGCGGCGCCGGCGGCATGTGCTCGCCGAGCCAGCCGACGACCGCCGGCGCGGCGGCGACGTCCTTCGTCTTCGCCCGGTTCCAGCGATCGGTCCAGCCCTTCACCTGCCGCTCGAGGTAGCCCTCCGGCTTCCCGAGCGTCTCGAGGCCCGCGGTCTTCGGGTCGACGGCGTGGAAGTCGGCGAGCGTGTCGATCACGGCCTCCGAGAGCTTACGGTTCGCGACCGGATCGTTGCCGCCGCCGAACTCCGGCGGCACCTCTCTCCGCACGACGGTGCCGTGGCGCCGCTCCATCACGAAGAATGGGACACCGATGACGGCGCGGTCCTCGCAATACACGTACGCCCGCGGCGCGGGCGGGAACGTTCGGTACAGGACCGAGAGGACGCGGTACTCGCGCCCCATGTCGTGCGCGCTCGCTGGAATGTCGCCCGGCGGCGGACGCCGGAGCACGAAGTCGCCGGCGGGGTAGTGCAGCAGGTAGGTGAGGTTCGCGTGCCCGCCCGGGAACTGCCAGATCTCGGGCGCGCCGGTCGAGCCCGGGAGACGGCCCGCGAGATAGGCGCCGACGGTGGCTGCGTCGATCTCCTCGCCGGGGCGGACGGGAACGACGTCGGGATCGGGCGGAAGGGTTTCCGGCATCGCGTTGGGGGACGCGCCGACGGACCTAACAGCTTGCCGCGAGGGGCGTCAACTTCGGCCCGCCGCCGCGCATCGACCCGAGCGCGAAGGTCCGCACCCGCTCGCTGGCGATGGAACCCCGATTCCTCTAGAAGCCGTCGCGATGGACGACGTCTCCGGCGCCTTCGATCCCCAGCTGATGTTCGACTTCCCCGATCCGTACCCGATGTTCGCGGAGATGCGGCGCTTGAACCCCGTCGCGCACATCTCGATGATGAACCGCGAGAGCTACGTGGTGACGCGCTACGACGACGTCTCCGCGGTCCTCCGCGACGGCGACACGTACTCCTCGCGCGCCAACGCCGAGGTGAGCAAGTTCATGGGACGCACCATCCTCGAGATGGACGGAAAGGAGCACACCCGTCACCGCTCGCTCATCTCGTCGATCTTCAGCGCACGCGCGATCGACGCCCTGCAGCCGGTCATCGACGCACTCGTGCACGAGCGGATCGACGCCTTCGTGAGCGACGGCCGGGCGGACCTGGTGAGCGCGCTCACCACGATCTTCCCCGTGCAGGTGATCGCGCACATCGTCGGCGTGCCGCGGACGGACTACACGAGCTTCATGCGCTGGTCCCTGGATCTCATCGCCTTCAGCAAGAACCCGCCGCGCGGGCACGAGGCGTCGCGCACGCTCCACGGGTACCTCCACCCGATCGTGCGCGCGCGCCGCTCCACCCCCCGCGAGGACGTGATCACGAAGCTCGTCACGTGCACGGTCGAGGGCGTCGGGCTCACGGACGACGAGGTGATCAGCTTCCTCCGTCTCCTCATGCCGGCCGGCGCCGAGACCACGTCGCGGCTCATGGGCAGCATGCTGTTCGCGCTCCTCGTCGACCGCGAGAACCGGCTGGAGCGCGTCCGGGCCGACCGCTCGCTCATCCCGTGGGTGATCGAGGAGACGCTTCGCTGGGAGACCCCGGTGCTGTTCGTCGCGCGCCAGGCGATGCGGGCGACGGAGATCGGCGGCGTCGCGGTGCCGGAAGGCATGGCGGTCTCCGCGGTGATCGCGTCCGCGAACCGGGACGAGACCCACTACCGCGACCCCGACCGCTTCGACCTCGACCGCCGCGCCGACGACCACCTCTCCTTCGGCTTCGGCCGCCACTTCTGCCTCGGCTACCACCTGGCGAAGATGGAGGCCCGCGCCGCGCTCACCGCGGTGCTGGATCGGCTGCCCGGCCTGCGGCTCGACCCCGACGTCGAGCCGCCCCGCATCACGGGGCTCGCGTTCCGCTCGCCGCCGACGCTCCACGTGCGGTTCTAGTCGTCGCGCCGGGCCTGTCTCAACGTCCGTTGCGGCCCTGACAGGCCGGCAGAGGGCCGGGGAAGGTCGTCAACGTGGCGGGCCGATTCCGTGCGAAGCAGTTCCCCTGGCCTGTTCCGGGAATGTAGATGACGTCGATTGGGCTGCCCTGGAAGCTGTTCCCCACGATTCGGTTCATGTCGGGGTACGGGTCGATGTCGAGCGCTCCCGCGCAGAGCTCCGCCCCCCCCGTGCAGTAGTTGACGAGCGTCACGGCACAGAACGAGTTGTTCGCGAACACGTTGTCCTGGACGAGCGTCTTGTCCGCTCCGTCGATGATCAATCCGCTCCCGGGCGGCAGCATGGACGTATCCTCGCTCGGCGGCGCGAGGTTCGGGCGATTGTTGTCCTTGAACACGTTGTAGCTGACGACGTTGTCGGACACCGTCTTCACCTGCCGGCCTGCGAGCACGTCGACGATCATGCCGACCGTGTTTCCGGCCGACAGGTTGTGGTTGAACGTCACGTGCACGGCGTCCTCGATCTGGAGCCCGATCTCGCAACCCGTAGCCTGGTTGTGATCCACCATGATGTGATCGTCCTGCCCCACGTAGAGGCAGGCGTCGGAGCGCGTTCCGGACGCCATGTTGCGCGTCATGCGTCCCCGGGATGAGCGGACGGGGAAGATCGCGTAGACGAGGTTGTCGCTCGCGACGTTGCGTTCGATCCTGAAGCGGTCGACGCAGGCGAGGTACATGCCGAACCCCGGGAATCCCTGGACCGTGAAGCCGCTCACGTGGATGTCGCTCAGCCGAGGTCCCGCGACGCCGCACGCCGGCAGCTCATCATCGGGCGGATCGAGCGTGTTCGATGGCGAAACCCAGATCCCGTGGGTCTGCGACCCCGACTGCTCCAGCACGACGGGATGTCCCGGGCGCGCGGCTCCGACGAGCTTGATCTGGCTCTGGGTCACGGTGAGCGCCCGGACGGCGCCTGTCTCGTGGTAGACCCCCGGCGCGACGCGGATGGTAGTGCCGGCCGGGGCCCGGTCGATCGCGGCCTGGATCGACTCGCCCGGGTGCACCTGGATCGTTCCGCCGAAGACGCGTGTCGCCGCCAGGGCCATCACCACCAGAGCCAGCTTCGCGGGTACGGATGCCATCCGATGGACCTCCATGCAGTGCGGTTCAGCTCGTGAGATCGGTCAGCACGGGCAGGCGGATGCGAGCGGTCATCCGCCGGTGAAAGCGTGGGAGCAGCGCGCGGATCGCGTACGCGATGCCGACGTAGCGCGGCACCGTCACCTCGTACCGGCCCTGCTCGAGCGCGCGGAGGACCTGGCGCGAGAACTCCGGTGGCTCGAGGAAGGTCCCGAGCGCCCGCTCCGGCATGCGGGCGATGACGTCGGGCGTGAACATCTCGGTCCGGACGAGCGCCGGATAGACCGTCATCACGTGGATGCCGAGCGGGGCAAGCTCGTACGCGAGCGCCTCGGAGAGCCCCGCCACCGCGAACTTGGACGCGGAGTACGCCGCCTCGTCCGGCTGTCCGAGCTTGCCCGCCACGGAGGACACGTTCACGATCCAGCCTCGCCGCCGAGTGCGCATCGCGGGCAGGACCGCCTTCGTCGCCCACACGGTCCCGAGGTAGTTGGTGCGCATCATCCGCTCGATGTCGCCGACGTCGTGGTCCTTGAAGAGGACGTGACGCCCGTAGCCGGCGTTGTTGACGAGCAGATCGACGCGCCCGAAGCGTTCAACCGCCGCTCGGACGGCAGCCTCCACGCTGCCCCGGTCGGCGACGTCACACGGCACCGGGAGCGCCTCGCCACCAGCGCGTCGCACCTCGGCCGCCAGCTCCTCGAGACGGTCCGCCCGCCGCGCGAGCAGCGCGACCCGCATGCCGCGCCTGGCGAGGTCGCGGGCGAGCTGG
>CAZLYE010000187.1:0-2875 GCA_964562865.1 uncultured Binatia bacterium (SeqCode)
ACCGTCGAGGTGGCGGAGCTCCGGGCGGCGCCGTGAGCCTCGGCCGCGCGCTCGCCGGCTCGCCCGTGCTCGCGGACGTCGCGGCCGAGGAGACCCGCACCACGGTCGACGGCCGCGGCGTCGAGTTCCGGCTCCGCGCCGCGCGGCGGCCCGCCGAGGGAGCGAGCTCGTGAGCGCCCTCGCGACCAGGCTCGCCGCGCTCTCGACGCGCGAGCGGATGCTCCTCGCCGCGGCGGCCGCTGCGACGACGGTGGTCCTGGCGGTGCTTGCGGCGTTCGCCGTGGGCGACGACCTCGCGACGCTCCGCGTGCGCGTCTCGGCGCACGAGCGCGAGCTCCTCGACGTGCGTCGGGCCGCCGCGGTGCTCCGGCGCGGCGCCGCCGTGCCCGCGGCTGACGGGGACGGAGCGTCGCTCCTCGCGCGCCTGGAGACCGCGGCGGGCGGGATCGTCGGGCGCGAGCGCATCGCGAGCATGACGCCGGCCGCGGGCGCGGTCGAGGACGGGCTCGCCGAGGAGCGGGTCGCGGTGCGCGTGACGGGCGCCTCGCTCGCCGACACGGTCCGCCTCCTGCACACGCTCGAGACGGCGAGCCCGCCGCTCCACGTCGCACGCCTGGAGCTCCGCAAGCACCCGGACGACGCAACACGCTTCGACGCCACCGTCGAGGTGGCGGAGCTCCGGGCGGCGCCGTGAGCCTCGGCCGCGCGCTCGCCGGCGGCGCGACCGCGGGCGTCGTCTTCGCGGGCGTGCTCGCCCTCACCTTCCCGACCGACGCCGTCGTCCGCCACGCGCTCGCCCGGGTGACGCCCCCGGCCGGCTCCGAGATCGTCTTCGGGCACGCGACGCTCCGTCCGTCCGGCTTCCGACTCGAGCCCGTCGCGCTCCGCCGGCCGGACGGCACCGCGCTCGCTGCGGCGGACTGGCTCGTCGTCCGGCCGTCCCTCCCGGGGCTCCTGCACGACGGCACGGGCCGGCCCTGGCGCGCGCGGGGGCGCGCGTGCGGTGGGGACGTCGAGGCCGTTTTCGGGCGGGACGACGCCGTCGCGCTCACGTGGCGCGACGTCGACCTCGCGGGGTGTCCCCTCCTCGCCGTTCCCGGCGAGACGATCGCGGGGCGGTTGGACGGCGCCGCGACGCTTCGCGACCAGGCGGGCGACGGGACGCTCCACGTCCACGACGGCGTGTGGAGCAGCGCCGGCCACCTGGTCCCGGGCATGAGCGCGCTCCACGCGGAGGACGCGACCGTCCGGTGGACGCTCCACGAGGGCGAGCTCGATCTCTCGACCATCGACCTCGCGGCCCGCGAGGTCCGGATGACCGGCGCCGGCAAGATCCTCCTCGCGACGCCGCTCGACCTGAGCGCGCTGGACCTCGGGGTGACGCTCGCGCCCGGCCCGGGGGCGTCGGGGCTGCTGCGCACGCTGCTCGCCGCGCTCCCGCCCTCGGCGGGCGAGTGCCCGGACGCGCGGCGGATCGCCGTCGGCGGCACGGTCGGCGAGCCGCGGCTCGCGGTGGTGCCATGAGCCGCCGGGGCATGACGCTCCTCGAAGTCGTCGTGGCGGTGGCGGTCCTCGCCGTCGGCGTCGCGGCGCTCGAGCGTCTCCTCGCCGGCACCGTCGGCACGGTGGCGACCGACCGCGCGGAGACGCAGGCCATGATGCTCGCGCGCGCGCTCCTCGCGGAGGCGGAGCTCCGCCCCCCGGAGCCGGGCCACGAGGAGGGCGTTCGCGCGGGCGGCCTTCGCTTCGAGCGCGACGTCCGCCGCACCCCCCATCCCGCGCTCCGCGAGGTCCGCGTGCGCGTGTCCGCGGGCGCGGGGGCGGAGTGCGATCTCGTGGAGCTGGTGCATGTCCCGCCCGCGTGAGCGCGGCGTGGCGCTCGTCGCCGCGGTCGGCGCGCTCGCCGTGCTGACCGTCCTGGCGGTCGGGCTCGCGGAGACCGCCGCCGACGGGCAGCGCCGCACGACGAACGCGCTCGCAGGCCTGCAGGCCGAGGCGCTCGCGCGCTCCGGCGTGGCGGTGGCGGCCGTCGTCGTCGGCGAGACGGGAGCCGACGGCGCACCCGACACGCTCACCTCGCCGTGGGCGCGCGATGCGGGGCGGCAGCCGCTCGGGGCCGGCTGGGTGGAGGTGACGGTCGAGGACGAGGCGCGCCGCCTCGATCTGAACGCGCCGGAGCTCGCCGACGCGCTGCCGCGGCTCCTCGCGATCCTCGGGCTCGATCCCGGCCTCGCCGACGCGATCGCCGACTGGACCGATGCCGACGACACGCCGCGCGCCCGCGGCGCCGAGCGCGCCTGGTACCTCGCCGCCACCCCGGTCGTCGTGCCGCCGAATGCGCCTTTCACCACTGTCGGCGAGCTGGCGCTCGTGCGCGGCGTCGACGCGCCGACGCTCGCCCGCCTCCGTCCCTACGTGACGGTCGCCGGCGAGCGCGCCGTCAACCCCAACACCGCCGCGCGCGAGGTCCTGCTCGCGGTGGTGAACGACCCGGCGGCCGTCGATCGGCTCCTCGGCGCGCGCGCGCGGGGCCCGATCACCGACGACCAGCTCGCGGCGCTGCTGCCCGACGCACCCACCGCCGTCCGCACGGCCCTCGCCACGCGCGGGCAGCGCTACGCCGTCCGCGCGCGCGCCGGCGTCGGCCGCGTACGACGCGCCGTCGAGGCAACGGTCTGGGCCCCCGCCGGCGTCGACCCGGTCGTGGTCGCGTGGCGACCGTCCCCCGGTCGACCAGACTGACGCTCCGCCAGGCGGTGGGAACGCGGGCGGCACCGGGGGCGCCGGTCGACAAGTGGGAGGCGGCGACGACGGTCCGCCGTCGTCGCCCCAAGATACCGTGACGTCGGTCAAGTGCTTTCTTCACGAGGGCACG
>CAZLYE010000188.1:0-5940 GCA_964562865.1 uncultured Binatia bacterium (SeqCode)
CCGCGCCCTGAGAAGCGTTCAGCCGAGGGGCAGCAGCAGCGTGAACGTCGAGCCGACGCCAGGCGTGCTCTCTACCCGGATGTCGCCGCCGTGGGCATCGACGATCGTCTTCGCGATGAAGAGCCCGAGACCGGTCCCCTCGGTCCGCTTGGCCTCGCGTACGCGCCGGTACTTCTCGAAGAGGTGCGGCAGCTCGTCCGCCGGAATGCCGCGGCCCGTGTCCCGGAACGCGACCTCCGCATGGCCGTTCGCTCGCGCGACCGCGACCGTCACGCGGCCTCCCCGCGGCGTGTACTTGATCGCGTTCGCAAGCAGGTTCGTCACGACGCGCGAGAGCTGCGCCTCGTCGGCGACGAGCGGCGGCAGCCGCTCGCCCTCGAGGGCCAGCACGATGCCCTTGCGGCGCGCCGTCGACTCGTAGTGCTCGAGGGCGTGAGCGAGCATCTCGCGCACGTCGAAGGGCCGTGGATCGAGCGTCATGCGGCCGGCCTCGATGCGCGACAGGTCGAGGAAGTTGCAGACCAGCGCGTGGATCGTCTCACCGCTCTCCCGGATGCGGGTCAGGATGTCCGGCGGGATCTGCCCGGGCGGCGGCTCCGGGTCGGTCAGCATCTCCGTGTACCCGAGGATCACGGTGAGCGGCACCTTGATATCGTGCGTGATCATCGAGAGGAAGTCGGCTCGCAGCTGCTCGACCTCGTGTCGCTCACTCACGTCGCGGAAGATCGCAACGACCGTGCGCGAGCCGGTGTGCGCGCCGCGGCGCGGCCCGTCGGGGCACCGGATCGGCGTGAGCGTCACGTCCCAGACCCCGCGCGGCGGCTCGACGCCGCGCGTGCGCAGCTCGCCGCTCCAGCGGCCTCGCTCGCCCACCGCGGCCAGCACGTCGCCGAGCGCCGACTCGTCGCTGGGCATGTGGACGAACTCGCCGAGCAGCCGGCCGACGACCGCCGACTCCGGCTGCTTCCACGCGGCGGCGAGCGCGCGATTGACGAAGGTGACGCGTCCCACGGGATCGAGGGTCGCGACGCCGTCGGTCGTCCCGCGGAGCGCGACGGCGAGCGCCTCCATCTCGTCGCGATACCGGTTGCGCTCCTGGACGAGCTGCCGCCGCTCGAGCGTGCGACCGACCACGTGACGGAGATGGTCGAGGTGGCGGTGATCCGGGCGCTTCACCACGTAGTCCGATGCGCCGCGCTGCATGGCGTCGATCGCGACGGCGACGTCGTCGGCGCCGATCACGATCACGGTGGCCGTCTCGGCGTGCTCGGCCGCGATGCGGGCGAGGAGCTCACGGCGATCCACGTCGGGAAGCCCGAGGCCGAGCAGGACGACGAAGTTGCCGCCCTTGCGGAGGGCCATGAGCGCGGCGCCCTCGCTCACCGCCTCGGTCACACGCCATCCGCCGCCCGTGAGCGCGCGGCTGGTCAGGGCGCGCTCCTCCGGGTCGTCCTCGACGAGGAGTATCTGGACGGCCTCGGACATAGTGCGCCGCGGAACAGAGCAAGGCGTATGCCCGCGTCGGGCGCGGCGAACGGGTCCGGAGGGGCGTGGCGCGAACGCGCGCGTCCGCCAAAACTCCGGGGGACCGGCACGGAATTGCCGCCGTTTCGCCGCCCTGTGCCTTTTCGGCTAGTATCCCCGCCTTCCATGCCCGTCCGCTTCTGCCCGCAGTGCGGCGTCAAGGCCGCTCCGCACGCGAAATTCTGCTCCGACTGCGGCGCGGCCCTCGTGGGGGATGCACCGCCGCCCGGCGGACGATGGGGCATCACGACGGCCGGCAGCATCGTCCTCGTCGGCTTCCTCGCGGCGGGCCTCACCGTCTGGACGCTGATCCTCTCTCCAAGCCGACCGCGACCAGGTCCCGGCGGGCCGGCGGCGACCGATCAGGGAGGAGAGCGGACGGCGGCCGGGCAGAAGGCGACCATCCCCCCCGAGGTGAAGACGTTCATGGCCGACCTGGCCGCCAGGGCCAAGGCCAAGCCCGACGACCTCGACACCTGGCTCAAGCTCGCTCAGGTCGACGCCCGAGCGTCCCAGATCGATCCGAGCTACCAGACCGAAGCGCTCACCGCCTACGAGCACGTCCTCGGGCTCGACCCGAAGAACGCCGACGCGCTCCGCGGCGTCGCGAACGTGCACTACGATCGCGAAGATCACCAGAACGCGATCCCCGCCTACGAGCGCTACCTGGAGATCCGCCCCAACGATGCCAGCGCGCGCACGGACCTCGGCACGATGTACCTCTACTCCGGTCAGCCGGCCCGCGCGGTGTCCACGTACCAGGAGGTCATCAGGCAGAACCCCTCATTCCTCCAGGCACACTACAACCTGGCGGTGACGTACCACGGTCAGGGGAACGACGCGGGGGCGCTCGCGGAGCTCGACACCGCCCGCCGGCTCGCCACCGAGGACGGCGTGCGGAAGCAGATCGACGACATGATCGCGAGCCTCAAGGGGAAGGCTCCGGCGCCGGAGGCCGCGGCGGAGACGGCACCGGCCGCCACGGCTCCCCCCGACGGGAACCGGTCGCCGTTCCAGGGGGCCGTCGAGGAGGCGTTCCGGGCGTCGCCCATCATGGGCCCCCGGGTCGTCCGCTTCGAATGGACGGCCCCGGGGACCGGCCGCGTCTTCGTCCGCGAGTTCCCCATGGAGGCGATGCCGGAGGCCGTGCGGGACAAGTTCACCGGCCGGCTCCAGGACCAGCTGCGGACGGCCCGGGAGGCCCATCCGGTGGATGGCGCAGTCCGCATGGAGATCGCCGACGCCGGGTCCGGGAAGGTGATGGCGACGCTCGCCCCCTGACGGGCGGGCGCAGTTCTCCGTTGTCGCGGGATATTCGCGGCGGTACAGTGCGGCGCGGGGTGGCTGGGATGCGGACACCACACGAGGTCGATCGATGCCCCACGTTCGTCGCACGCTGTCCGCGCTCGCAGTCGTGCTCGCCCTGGCCGGCACGGCCCGCGCCGAGCCGCTGTTCACGCTCACCCAGGACGGGCAGACGTACCTCTACCGCGCGCGGCCCGGCGACCATCCCTCCGCCGTGGCGGAGATGTTCGGCATCGGGACGAAGGATCTCCCGAGCTTCCTCGCTGCGAACGGGATCGCCGATGCCACTCGTGTCGGTGCCGGCTTCGTCTACCGGATCCCGAACGACCCCGTCCGCGCGCTGACCGAGCGCACGACCGCGCTCCAGTCCGAGAACGCCCGCCTGACGGCGGCTGCGACCGCCGACCGCGAGCGCATGCAGGGTCTCGTCCGCGCCGCCGACGAGTCGCACGAGGCCGCGGCGGAGGCCGAGGCACGCGCGGCTCGTCTCGAGCACGTCGCCGCGCTCTGGCCCTGGGCGCGAGCCGGGCTCTTCGGTCTCCTCGTGGCCGCCATCGCGGCCGCGTACACGGCCGTCGCCGCGATGCGGAGTCGGGGACAGGCGGAGCGGTACGCGCGCACGCTCGCGCGGGAGCTCGACGAGAAGCGGCGCTCGGCGCTCGCCGAGCGTCAGGAGAGCGCGCGACGCATCCTCGACCTCGAGGCGCGCATTCACATGCTCGAGACGCAGCTCAAGCCACGCGTCGTGATCAGCGGCCGAAGCGGAAGCTGAGCTCCGCTAGCCGGACCAGCCCCACTTCTCCTTGTTGGCCTGAACCTTCTCCGCCGTGGGGTGGTCAATCTTCACGTGCTGGGCGACCTTGAAGTCGCCCATGTTCTCCATGATCTTGTAGTTGAGCGGCGTGTCGTCCTTGAAGACGTCCGGCACCGCGACCTCCTCGAAGATCGCGGCCCAGGGACACTCGGGCTCGCAGGCGCCGCAGTCGATGCACTCGTCGGGGTGGATGTAGAGCTGATTCGGCCACTGCGCGCGGTCGGTGCCGGTGTACTCGTAGATGCAGTCGACCGGACACACCGCCACGCAGCCCGTGTCCAGGCAGTCGCGGCAGAGCCGTGTGATGATGTACGCCATGACCTCTCCTCGACGCAGCGGACGTGGTCGCCTGTTCCTATCGCCCACCCATATCCTTTGCAACCGCGGTCGGGCGCACGCAGATTTTCTTGACAACCGCCCCGGTCGTCGGGCACACACGTCCGCGTCCGGCAACGATCGGAGACGCCCGCTCGAAGGTGTGGTGCGAGGAGGCGGCGGATGATCAGCTTACGGATGGTCGGCATAGAGGTCTCGGCGCTGGGCGCTGTCGCTCTCTCGATGCCGCTGCGCTTCGTGATCGAGCAGGACTGCTTCGATCCGTCGTCCCCGCACCCGACGCCCGTCGTGCTCGTGCACGGCTTCCTCGGGGACCCGACCAACTTCCTGGTGCTGCGGCGCTACCTCGCGCTGCGCGGCGTACGGAACTTCACGGCGTTCTCCTACGCGCCGCGCATCGACTACCCGCGGCTGGCGTGTCGTCTCGGCGAGCTCGTCGACGCGATCTGCGAGGCGACCGGGGCCACGGAGGTCGACGTCGTCGGGCACAGTCTCGGCGGGCTCGTCGCACGCTTCCTCGTCGGGATGCCGGGCCCGAGCCGCGTGCGGCGGCTGGTGACGCTCGGGGCTCCGTACTTCGCGGGACCGCTCCCCACACAGGAGCTCGCGATCTTCGCCGGCTCCGATCCGTTCATCCCCCCGCCACACCCGGCCTACGGACCCCAGGCGGGTGCCGGCCGGGCCGTCGTGGTCGGCGACTGCGGGCACTGGGGGCTTCTCTACCACCCGGCGGTGCTGCAGGAGGCCGCGAAGTTCCTCTGCGCGCCGGCGGAGCTCGCGCCGACGCTCGCCCTGGAGGCCGCCTCGTAGAGGCACACGTGGGACGCGCGGGCCGACGTTTCGGCTCTTTTTAGACCGGGGGGTTTGGGCTATCGTCCCCTCTGGCGGCACCATGCCCCTCGTCTTCCCCTCGCTCGCGTTCTTCGAGGCCCTGCAGCGCGAGATGCGCGCCGACAAGGACCGCTTCTCGCGTCTCGGCTTCTTCGACACCACCTTCGGCGTCCGGATCCTCGCCGACGGTGCGGCGGACGCCGCGGAATTTGTGCTGGCGTTCGAGGTGTTCGACTGCGTCCGCGTGGGGCAGGGCACGGGCGGTGCGGAGACCGACTTCGTGGTCGAGGGCCGCTTCCCCGCCTGGCGCGAGATGCTCGACAACATCCACGAGCTCGGCGCCGCCGACACCGCGCACAGCCTGAACACGCTCACCCACTTCGGCGAGGCGCTCCAGGTCCGCTACGACGACCCCGACGGCCACGACAAGATGTACCGGTTCGCGGAGAGCATCCAGGAGTTCCTCGACCTCTCGGCGCGCCTCGACTTCGCGTACCCCGATGGGTCGCGCCCGCCGGCGCGGCGCGAGAGCCTCAGGAGGATCGGCACATGAGCTATCTCAGCACCGTGGACTTCGCCGAGGACCGTGCCTTCGTCGACCGCTTCCGCCAGACGATGAAGGGCGACCTCGACCTGTCGTGGATGGACGTGCCGCGCGAGCGGGTGCGCTGTCACCCGCTGAACGAGCGGCGCGGTCTCACCTTCCGGGACCTCGACGTGGGATCCTACGGCTTCACCGAGATGCCGGAGCTCATTCGCCAGAACCGGAGCTTCGCCCCGCGTGGCGCCGTCATGCCGGCCGGCCTCCCCGACCTCCAGGCCGAGGTGAACCGGAAGAGCGAGGTGTGGGCGTACAACATCGAGGGCTACTACGAGGAGGCGATGACCCGGCAGTGGAACGCCACGACCGACATCCCGTGGGCGGAGCTGCAGTCGATCGATCTCCCCGAGGACATCGGGAAGGCGTACGCGCAGCTCCTCACGTTCCTGACCGAGGTCGAGATGATCGCGACCGACGTCCCGTGCAAGTGGCTCGGCCGCCTGAACGCCGACTTCTTCGAGGTGAAGAACTTCATCGCCACGCAGGCGATGGACGAGGCCCGTCACGCGGAGATCTTCCGCAAGCGCGC
>CAZLYE010000189.1:0-7284 GCA_964562865.1 uncultured Binatia bacterium (SeqCode)
CAGGCCGTCGTCCCGTCGGTCAGCGTGCAGCCGAGGACGCCGTTGTAGTTGCGGTTCGAGTCGAGGACGAGGAGGGTGCCGGCGTCGTTCAGGTTGACGCTCCGGTTGGCGTTGTCCCCTCCCCCGATCGTGTTCGTCACCTGCGTGATCGGGCACGGGGGCGTCGGCGGTGTCGCGGCGAAGTTGCACGCCGTCATGTCGGCGATGAAGATCTCCCGGTTGCCGTCCGCGTTCCCACCCGTGTGGTCCTGGTCCGAGTCCCAGGCGACCACGTTGGCCTTCGACTGTGCGATGTCGGGGAACTGGTTCGCGCTGAAGCCGCCGCCGGTCGAGAAGGTGAGCTGCTGGAGCGAGTTGGCCGGTGCACCGCCCGTCGCCTTGAGACGCCAGACGTAGATGTCACCCGGCCTGCCCCCGTCCGGGTTCGCGTCGCAGTTGATGCACACCGGGTCGGGATGGGGCCCGCCCGTCAGGAAGAGGGAGTCGTTGCCGGTGTTGTCGAAGTCGAAGGCACCCTGCGCGGAGTCCGTGACGCCGCTCACGTGGTTCGTGTTCGACGTGAAGACGATCGTCCGACCCTTCTTGTCGATGTTCGCGTTCTGGTTCTTCCCCGACGTCGTATTGGTAACCCGCCGGAGCGTCGGCAGAACGTCCGCCGCCAGCGCGACGACCGCCGCAACGAAGGCAACCATGATGACCGCGGAGCCAACAAGCCGTCCCGTCCCCGTTCGCATGTGCCGCTCCTTTCCGGTTGCGTGCGCAGGGAAGATAGGCCCCCGCATTCTCCCTGGTCAAGAAAAACTTGCGGGATGAGACATCGCGTACTAGAGGAGCCAGACCAAGACCATGCAACGACGCAAGACGATCGGCCTCAACTCCGAGGAGCAGCGCCGGTATCTCGAGAGCTCCCACACGGCCATCCTGACCAGCATCGACCGGCGCGGGTACCCGCATTCCGTGGCCATGTGGTACGTCGTCGACCCGGACGGGGCGGTCGTCATGACGACGTTCGCCAAGTCCCAGAAGGCGATCAACCTCCAGCGCGACCCCCGCTGCGCCCTGCTGATCGAGAGCGGCCGGACGTACGAGGAGCTGAAGGGGCTGCTGATCCGGGGCCGGGCCACCCTCGAGCGCGACGAGGAGAAGGTCCTCGACGTGCTCGAGCACGTCCACCGCAAGTACGGGACCCCCGGACCCGGGGGGGAGCTGCGGGAGGCGATGCGGGCGCAGGCCCGCAAGCGGGTCGTCATCCGGATGCGGCCCGAACGCGTCGCGAGCTGGGACCACGGGAAGCTCGGCGGCGCCTACTGAGGCAGCACCTCCACTCCACCGACCGTCGCCGATTTCGACACGGTGCACCGTCGCCGCGAGGCCCCCGACCACCCGGCGCGCGGCCCGGCGGTTGCATCACGCTCCCCGACTCGTGTCCCACCGCCTCGCGCACCTCGCCCAGGAGGACAGCCGGCTGCCCGCCAGGCCGGAGACGCTGGGCTCTCTCACGCGGGTCGTCCACGAGCTGAGCGTCCGGCTGGCACGGCGGTGGCCGCTGGTCGTCTATTCCGCCCGGCACGACTCGACCGACCCGCCCGAGGAGTCGGTCGAGGGCGTCCGGCACGTCCGCTTCTCCTCCGAGCTCGACCGGACGCTCGTCGCCGGTGTCTTTCGCTGGCGGAACCGGATCGGCCGCCGCCTGGGGCTCGGCGAGCGACCCTATCCCGCGAGCCATGCCTACTACTGGACCTATCTCCGGCGCGTGTGCCGTCACCTGGCGCAGCTCGCGCCCGACCTCGTCCACTTCCACAACGTCTCGCAGTTCGCACCGCGTCTGCGCGCCGCGGCGCCGCGCGCGCGGCTCGTGCTGCAGATGCACTGCGAGTGGCTGGTCGAGCTCCCCGCGCCTGTCATCGGACGGCGCATCGCCGACGTCGATCTGGTGCTCGGGGTCTCCGAGCACATCGTGCGGCCGATCCAGGCGGCGTTCCCGCGTGTCGCCCCGCGCTGCCGCGTGCTCCACAACGGCGTCGATCTCGCGAGCTTCCCGGCACGCGAGCGCGTGGCGAGCGAACGGTCGGTGATGCTCTCCGCGCTCCGCGCCCGGCTCGATCTCCGTGCCCCGGTCGTCCTGTACGTCGGACGGCTGTCGTCGGAGAAAGGCGTTCACGTCCTGCTCGAGGCCTTCGGTCGCCTGCGCGCACGACACCCCGAGGCGACGTGCCTCGTGATCGGCCCGGACTGGGGGCCCATCCGGAAGGTGAGTCCCGGCCGGGGCGAGGTCGCGCGGCTCGACGCCGACTACCTGGGACATCTCCGCGGGCTCGCGGCGCCACACGGCCGGCGGGTCGTCTTCATGGGTCCGGTCCCGAACGGGGAGCTGCCGCTCTACCACGCGCTCGCCGACGTCCTCGTCGCACCGTCGTTGTTCGAGTCGTTCGGGATCCCCGTCATCGAGGCCGGAGCCTCGGGCCTGCCGGTCATCGCGAGCGCCGTCGGCGGGCTGGTCGACACGGTCGTCCCCGGCCGGACGGGGTTGCTCGTCCCCCCGGGCGATCCTTCGGCGCTCGCGACCGCCCTGGACGACCTGGCGACGAATCCCGACCGGGCCCGCGCGCTCGGACGGGCCGGACGCGAGCGAGTCGCGTCCTCCTTCACCTGGGACGACGTCGCCGACACGCTCGCGGGCTACTACGACGACCTGCTCACGTCCGCCGCGGGCCGCGCCGCGTAACGACGCGCGTACGGCGTGCGGGGCGCGGGGGACTCCCCGAACGGCGCCTATGAGGCGCCCGAGGCGCCGGTCGTTCCCCACCGCGGCGCCCGGCGGCGCCGAATCGAAGCCGAGCGGGGAGTCCCCCACGCCCCGCGCACCGTTCCCGCGACGCCTACAGGAACGCCGCGAACTGCGCGAGCCGCTGGACCCACTCGTCGGGGATGACGGCGAGCTCGCCGCCGAACTGGCGGCAGTAGAGGAGGATCTTCGCTGTCTCCTCCAGCATCATCGCCCGCGTCGCCGCGTCGCGCATCGTCTTCCCGACCGTCATCAGACCGTGGCACTGGAGGATCGCGCCGCGGCTCGCCTTCAGGGCCTCGCCGACGGCGTCGGCCAGCTCCTTCGAGCCGGGCATGTACCACGGGACGGTCTTCGTGTCGGCGAGGAAGATCGCGTCGGTGTTGATCGGCGGGAAGGTCTGGTTCGTGATCCCGAACGCGGTGGCGATCGGCGCGTGCGTGTGCACGGCCGCGGTGGCGTCGGCCCGCGCCTGATAGGCGGCCCAGTGCATCTGGTACTCGACCGACGGCTTGTTGGTTCCGATGACGCAGTTCCCGTCGGGCCGGATGCAGACGAGGTCGTCCTCGCTGAGCCCGCCCTTGAACATCTGGCTCGGCGTGATCCAGTAGAGCTCCGGATCCGCGCCGCGCGCGCTCACGTTCCCGCCCGTCGGCGTGAGGAGCCCCATCGAGAAGAGCTCGTTCGTGATCTGGATGATCTGCTCCTTCGCTTCGGCGTCGGTCCGCATGCGATTCCTCAGGTGCCGCCGCGGAGCACGCGGCCCGGGCGGCGGTCGGCAGGCGCGCCGTTCTCGACGACGGCCTGTCCGTTGACGAGCACGGTCACGATCCCGTCCGCCCGCTGGAGGAGGCGCCGCTCGCCCCGGGGGAGGTCGTGGACCATCTCGGTCGGCCGCATCGCGACGCGCGCGGGATCGAACAGCACGAGATCGGCGGCCGCGCCCGGCGCGAGCCGGCCGCGCCCACGGAGGCCGTAGCGGTCGGCCGGCACGCTCGTCACCAGGCGCACCGCGGCCTCGAGGGAGAGCGCTCCGAGCTCGCGCACCCAGTGGCCGAGGAGGTACGTCGTGAAGCCCTGGTCGCAGAGCGTGTCGACGTGCGCCCCGGCGTCGGAGAGCGCGAGAAGCCCCGCCGGATGGCGGAGCAGGTCGGCCACCGCGCGCTCGTCGTGGTTCATCAGCACCACGCCCCACTGGGAGCGGAGATCGTCCTCGAGCACGAGGTCGCAGAACGTGTCGAGCGGCGTCGCCCCGCGCGCCGCGGCGATCTCGGCGACGCTGCGGTCCTGCCAGCGCCGGAGCGCCGCACTCGCGGGGAGGCGGAAGAAGAGCCGATCCCACGCCTGTGCGAGCGCGGCGACGAACCCGGTCTGGCGGCCGAGCTCCGCGCGGAACGCAGGATCGCCGAAGAGCGCCCGTCGCGCCTCGCGTGGCTTCGCCATGACGGCACGCCAGAATGGGACCTGCTCGAGGAAGAACGCGGGCTCCGCGAAGTCGAAGCGGACCTCCAGCGGCCGGCAGCCCACCTGCGGTACGACGGTTGCGCCGCGCGCCTGGAGCTCGGCCGCCTCGTCGAGAACCTTGGCCGCCCCGCCGGGCGCGAAGGGGCTGTCGAGGAGCGGCGCCCACGAAACGATCTTTCCGCTCGTCCGCGCCAGCTCCGCGAAGAAGCGCTGCTCCGTCGCCTTGTCGGCGGGCGGGCCGACCGTCGTCCGAGGCGCGATCTCGATGACGCCGCGGTCCGCGCCGGCGAGGGCGCCGGCGAGCGCGAGCAGCTCGTCCTCGTCCGCCAGACGGCTCGGCGCCGGCGTGCCGTCGCCGAAGAAGTGCGTCGGCGAGAGCGACGTGGACCAGCCAAGCGCCCCCGCGGCCATCCCGTCGCGCACGAGGGCCGCCATGGCCGCGCGCTCGGCGGCCGTCGCGGCCCGCTCGACCGCCGCGCGGCCCATGACGCGGTAGCGGATCGCGGAATGTCCGATGAACGCGGCGACGTTCGGCGCGACGCCGCGGCGCTCGACCGCCCCCAGGTACCCGCCGAAGTCCTCCCAGGCCCACGCGATCCCGGCGCGCAGCGTCTCGAGCGGCATCCCCTCGACGAAGAGGAGGAGCTGCATCAGCGTCTCGCGGTCGGGCTCGCGGCACGGTGCGATCGTGAAGCCGCAGTTGCCCATCACCACCGTCGTGACGCCGTGCCACGGTGACGGGCTCGCCGACGGGTCCCAGAACAGCTGGCAGTCGTAGTGCGTGTGGACGTCGATGAAGCCGGGGGCGACGGCGAGCCCCGCGCCGTCGAGCTCGGTCGTGCCGCGCTCGGCAACCCGGCCGACCGCCGCGATCCGGTCGCCGGTCACCGCGACGTCCCCGCGCGACGCCTCGCGACCCGTGCCGTCGCAGACGAGCGCACCCCGGATGACCAGGTCCGGCATCGGCGAACTTCTAGCCGGTTCGCCTCCGGCCGCCAACCCGCGTCAGAGCTTCGCGAGCATCGAGTCCGCGCTGCACACGTTCAGACCCGGCCCCGGCTCGACGTGGAGCTGCTCCACCTTCCCGTCGCGCACCACCATCCCGTAGCGCTGCGAGCGCTTGCCCATGCCGAAGCCGCTCGCATCGAGCTCGAGCCCGACGGCGCGCGTGAACTCTCCGTTCCCGTCGGCCAGCATGCGGACCTTGCCTGCTGCACCGGAGGCCTTGCCCCAGGCGTCCATCACGAACGCGTCGTTGACGGAAACGCACACGATGTCGTCGACCCCCTTCGCGCGGATCTTCGCCGCGTCGGCGACGAAGCCAGGAAGGTGCTTCATCGAGCATGTGGGCGTGAAGGCGCCGGGGACCGCGAAGAGGACGACGCGCTTGCCGCGGAACAGCTCGCCGACGGTCACGTCCTTCGGGGCGCCGTCCTTCATCTCCTTGAGCTTCACGTCCGCGGGCAGTGCGTCGCCGACCTTGATCGCCATGTGGCCTCCTTCGGTCCCGGGGGGGTGAGTGCCCTATGTAGCGCGACGCCGCTGCGGGCGGCAACCCGGCGACCATCTTTGCGCTTGACCCCGGGTCACGTTGCGGGCAGTTATGGCCGCTATTTCCCGTATGACCACAGGAGGTATTTGATGCGCGTTCCAGGCGTGATGCTGCTCGGCGGGCTCGTCGTGCTCGCCGGATGTGGGGGGTCGTCCCAGCCGACCGGGAGCGGGTCCACGACCCAGAAGACCGCCTCGGCCGACTCGGCCCAGAACCCCGCGTTGGTGAGCTACTACCGCAAGAAGGCGAATGTCCCCCCGTCCGCGAAGGTGACCGTGGTGGGGCTCAAGGATTCGTCCATCAGCGGCGTGAAGGAGGGCACCCTCCAGATCGGCGACGGACCGGGCGCGCAGACCGTGCCGTTCACGCAGTCGGCCGACGGGCGCTACGCGATCTTCGGCGGCGTCGAGGACGTCACCGCGGACCCGGGCAAGGCGGTCATGGAGAAGATCGCCCTCAAGGGCGAGCCGGGAAAGGGTCCGGCCGACGCGAAGGTGACCATCGTCGAGTACTCCGACTTCCAGTGCCCGTTCTGCAGCCGCGGGTACCAGACGATGGAGAAGCAGGTCCTCGCGCAGTACGGCGACAAGGTCCGCTTCTACTACAAGCACTACCCGCTGCCCTTCCATCCGTGGGCCGAGCTGGGCGCCGTCGCGGCCGAGTGCGCGAAGCAGCAGAAGCCCGACGCCTTCTGGAAGGTCTACAGCGGCCTGTTCGAGCACCAGGGTGAGATCAATCCCGAGAACGTGAAGGCGAAGGCCACCGAGTACCTCGCCGACAGCGGCGTCGACATGAACGCCTGGAACGACTGCTTCGACAACAAGAAGTCGCTCCCGGCGGTGAAGGCCCAGATGGCGGAGGGCAGCTCGGTCGGCGTGCGCGGCACCCCCGGCTTCATCATCAACGGCCGGCTGGTCTCGGGCGCGCAGCCCTTCGAGAGCTTCAAGAACATCATCGACGACGAGCTCGCGTCGGCGAAGTGACGCGGGTCAGGAGGCCGGGGCGAGCTCGACGAGCCGCTCGCCCCGGCCCCGCCCGCACCTGAGCGTGAACGTCCCGGCGAGTGAGCCGGGCGTCGGGTTCGCCGGCACGCCGTCGCAGCGGACGACGAAACCGGCTGGATGGCGGCGCGCGGGCACGAAGAGCTCGTCTCGTAGCCGAGGACGGCCGGTTCGCGCGCGAAGCGGCGCGCCACGACGGCGGCGGCCGCGGCCAGGTCGTCCTGCACGCCATCGGCATTCCGGAAGACTGCCGGAAGGCCTCGAGCGTGGCCGGCGCGAAGCGACGGGCGTCGAGATCGGTCAGGGGACCGCCCAGGTACGGATAGTTGTTCGGCCCGAGGAGCAGGTCGAGCACCCAGCGCGGCGCGCCGTCCTCCCCGATCTCCTTCGAGAACGCGTCTTGGTGAAGGTCGAGGAGTACGAGGACACCGTGGGCGCGGCAGACGTCGACGACGGCCGCGACGCGGTCGAGGTACGCGTCA
>CAZLYE010000190.1:0-5340 GCA_964562865.1 uncultured Binatia bacterium (SeqCode)
GCGAGCCCGGCACGGCGTCGAGCAGGAGCGGCAGCTCCGCGAACGTCTCGTCGGCGAGACTCTGCGCCTCGTCGATCACGAGGACGGCCCAGTCGCCGCCCGCGGCACACTGCTCGAGGAACGACCGGAGCGCGGCCAGGAGCTGCGTCCGATCGTGCCCCTCGTACGGCGCGCCGAAATCCGCGAGCACGTGACGGAGGAGCCCGTCGAGGGGAAGCCGAGGGTTCGCGACGTAGGCGGTCCGCACGTCGGTGCCGAGCGACGACAGGAGCGTGTATGCGAGCGTCGTCTTCCCCATGCCCACCTCCGCGACCGTGACGAGGAGGCCGCGGCGCTCCCGGAGTCCCTCTTCGAGCGCCGCCAGCGCCTCGGCGTGATCGCGGCGAGGGAAGACGCGCGCGGGATCCGGGCTCAGGGAGAAGGCGTCGGCAGGGAGGTCGGCGGCGACGTTGGAGGCGGTCATTGCCGTCGACGCATCAGTACCGCAAGCGGGGCGTCGTCTCCAAGCTCGGTCGGCGCCGGCGGGTCGGGTCGCGTGCTCGACGCCGTGCGGTCTGCCGTGGGGATCGCCTGCGTCCGTGGGTCTAAAGTCCCTCGCGCGGGCAGCCGATCCTAGTCGCGTGCGCCGCGCTCGCGCCGTGCTCCTCGCCGCCCTCGTCGTGGTCGAGGGCTGTGCGATCGAGAATTCCGGCCTGCCCGGCAACCGGGCGGCGGTGGTGCGCGCCTACGGACGCAACCCGGTCGTCCAGGCGCCGACGGCCGTCGGCAACGTCCTCGGTCTCTTCGTCGCCCTGCCCGTCTAACTGCCCGCGGCATGCCTCGTCGTCTGGAGGTACGGGGAACGGGAGCCGGGAGAGCTCTACCGCGTGGGATGGATCGCCGCCGTGCCCGTGTACGGCTTCGGAGCCGTGACCGGGACACCGTTCCTCCCCCTCGCCCTCCTCCGCCCGGAGGAGCGCCTGTGCCTCATGTGCTGACTGGGTGGTGTCTCGGATGACGCGAGCCCTCCTCCTCTTTCTCGTATCGCTCGCCGCCTGCATGCGGCCGCCCGCGAACCTCGCGGGACGATACGAGCCGGTCACGGTGCGGGACGCGCAGGCCGAGCCACGCGAGGGGCTCGCGGTCCGCTGGGGTGGGAAGCTCGTCAGCATGCAGCCCGGCCGCGGGCAGACCTGCTTCGAGATCGCGAGCTTCCCGCTCGATGGCGCGGCGCGGCCGCAGCCCTCGGACGAGAGCCTCGGCCGCTTCATCGCGTGCGCACCCGGCTTCTACGAGCCCACGGTCTACGCGCCCGGCCGCGATCTCACCATCGCGGGCGCGCTCAACGGCGCGACGACCCGCAAGGTCGGCCAGTACGACTACCGATTCCCCCGCGTCGACGCGACGACGGTCTACCTCTGGCCGGAGCGGCCGGTGCCGCCGGCGCAGCCGGAATGGCGGCCGTCGGTGGGGATCTCCGTCGGCGGCATGTTCCTCCGCTAGCGCGCGTCAGCGCCGCGCGGCGGCGTAGAGGGCGATCGGCAGCTCGAAGCCCTTGAGGATGCGCCGTCCCGCCGGCTCGAAGCGGCACGGTCCCGCGGCGGCCTCCTCGGCCACCTCCACCGTGACCAGGATCTCGCGCGGCACCGCGAGCTCGCTGATGCGCGACGCCAGGTTCACGGCCGAGCCGTAGTAGTCGCCGCCGCGGGCGAGCAGCCGTCCGACGGCGAGCCCGCCGCGCGGCGTGACGGCGGGATCGTCGGCGAAGCGCTCGAGCAGGGTGAGCGCGATGTCGCAGGCCGCGCTGGCGTCGACTGCGACGAACATGACCGCGTCCCCGACGACCTTCACGAGGCGGCCGTCCCGGGCGGAGACGACGTCGGCCGCGAGGGCCTCGAACCGCTGCACGAGTGCGCCCAGCGCCTGGGCGTCGAGCTGCTGCGACAGCCGCGTGTAGCCGACCAGATCGACGAAGCCGACGGTCAGCCGGACCGTGTCCTGCATCTCGCGCCCGGCGCGGGCGGCCCGCAGCCGGCGGATCGCGATCTCCACGTGCGCGCGGAACATCGTGCGGACGGAGTTCGGGATCGTATCGAGCGCCTGGAGGGCCCGCAGGTTCGCCTGCGCGAGGGCGAGGTCGCCCTCCCCTCGCGCGACGATCGGCGCCTCGACGTTGGCGAGGAAGAGCGAGACGACTGCCTCGGCCACGCGGGTGAGCGACGAGCCGAGGACGCGGGTGAAGTGAAGGATGGGCGCCCAGCCGAACAGGGTCTCGCCGAGCGCGAAGCCGGCGAACGTCGCCGGCGCGTCGGTGTCGAACGCGCGCTCCTCCGGCCCCACGGGGGGAAAGCCCGCGGCGAGGTTGATGCGCTCGATCTTCTCGGGCGACATGCCCGAGCGGGCCGCCACCTCCGCCAGCGTGAGCCGCGCGCCCGCGCGGAGCGTCAGGTCGCCCGCGAGCCCCGTGAGCGTGCCCCAACGGTGCTCGGCCTCCTGCATGTCGGCGATCGTCGCGCCCTGCGCGGCGAGCCACTCGAGGAGCTCGAGCCGTGCCGTCGCGCCGGGCGCCGCGGGATCGTAGAGGCCGGCGGCCTGGAAGTCGGCAGCCGTCATCGGCCGGGCGAGCGCGCAGCCTCCAGCTCGAGCGGGAGGCTCGTCACCGCACGGAAGACGATGCTCGGATGGAGTGGCAGCGGCGCGTCGTCGACGCGCCGGAAGCTCCGGGTCCGGGCGAGGAGCACGCGCAGCGCCACCTGGGCCTCGAGCGCGGCGAGGCTCGCCCCGAGGCAGTAGTGCGGGCCGAAGCCGAAGGCCAGATGCCGGTTGTCGCGTCGCGCGATGTCGAACGCGTCGGGCCGCTCGAAGACCGCCTCGTCCCGGTTGGCGGAGCCGAGCCACGAGAGCACGATCTGCCCCGGCTCGAACCGCTGGCCGCGGATCTCCGTGGGGCGGGCGGCCCGGCGCGGGTCCATCTGAACGGGCGAGGAGTAGCGGAGCACCTCCTCGACGGCGTCGGGCAGGAGCTCGGGGCGGACGCGCAGCGCGGCGAGCGCGTCGGGGTGGGCGAGCAGCTCGAGGACGGCGTTGCCGATCAGCGTCGTCGTGGTCTCGTTGCCCGCCACGAGGATCAGGACCAGCATCGCGAGGAGCTCGTCGAAGTCGAGGCGGGAGCCCTCGAGCTCGGCCGCGACGAGCCCGCTCAGCAGGTCCTCGCGCGGCCGCCGCCGCCGCTCCTCGACGAGGCCCCGGAAGTACTCCTCCATCGCGGCACGGACTGCCCGCTGCCGCGCGATGCGCTCGGGCGGGAGCGGGCCCATGAACACCGCGCCGAGGTTCTCGACCGCAACGTCAGACCATTCCTTGAACTGCGCCCGATCCTCGACGGGGATGCCCATGATCTCCGCGATGACGATGACCGGCAGCGGGTACGTGAGCGCCTGCACCAGGTCCGCCCGACCGCGCGCGACCGCCGCGTCGACCAGCTCCTCGGCGATCTCGTTCATGCGCGGCTCGAGGCGTCGGATCATGCGCGGGGTGAAGGCCTGGCTCACCAGGCCGCGGAGCCGCGTGTGCTCCGGCGGATCGGTGACGAGCATGCTCGGCGGCAGGTCCTCGGGGCCGAAGCCCGGCGGCGGGGGGAAGACGCTCGACCAGGTGGCCGGGTCGCGGAGCACCGCTTGGATGTCGTCGTAGCGGAAGATCGAGGCGACCGGCGCGCCATCGGGCGCCCACACCGGATGCTCCCGGCGGGCGCGCGCGTACAGCGGAAAGGGGTCGCGGCGGGTGGCCTCGTCGAACGGGTTGAAGGCAAAGGGCGCGTCGTGTCCCGTCATCTCGTTTCCCTCTCGCGCGTCGACGCCCGGCAGTCGCCACGACCCGCCAGCCACCTCGCCGCGTCCGGGGGGAGGAGCTCCGCGACGGCGCGCTCGTAGGCGGCGAGCTCGTCCGTCGTGAGCACGTCGCGCCACCGGCCGTTCGTCCCCTTGTAGAGGAAGGTCTCGGCGCCGCCGAGGAAGAGCTTGTCGAACTCACCGATCTCGTCGCTGCGAGCCCGCATCGACGCGAACGTGCAGCGCTCGACGAGCGCGGGCCAGCGGTCGGCGGCGATCTCGATCCCGAGGAACGCGGCGACGCGACGCATCTCGCCGGCGAGGTCGGCCTTCAGGTCGTCGTAGTGGACGAAGAGCAGGTTCGGCTCGCCGCGACGGGCCCAGTACGAGCCGATGTGATCGAAGAGCATGCGGCTCCCGAGCCAGAAGGCGAAGAAGGCGTGGATGTCGTCGAGCGGCGGCGGCGGGAAGGGCTCGATCCCCTCCTCGATCGCGCTCGCGACCAGCGCGGCGACGACGTCCGGACGCATGTTCTGCATGTGGTTCACGAAGGACATGAAGGCGTCACGGCCGTCCCGCCCCACGACGATGTACGACGCGTCCCCGTACCAGGGGATCCCGTCGGCGGGCGTGTGGGTCTTGATCGACCGGCGGTGGCGCTGCGCGTCGAGGCGCGCGACGATGTCCTCGATCGGGTCGAAGCGCGCGTCGAGCCACGGGGCGATCGTCACGACCGGTCCCGGGGCCCTGCCGTCCGGGAAGAGCAGCGTCGCGACGATCGTCTGCATCCAGGTCGTGCCGCACTTTGGCGGTGTGCAGACGAAGACGTCACCCGGCCGATGGACGAAGTGTCGCCAGCGGCGGTTGTCCCAGATGTGGCTGCGGTACTCCCGGGTGGGCAGCCGGGTGGCGGTGGGGTCTCGCATGGGCGCTGGCTAGCGGGTCGGGGGCCCCGGAGGCAAGCGGCCCATCCCCGCGTGATCCGCCTTGACGCCGTGCGGCTCGACTGCAGGCATGAAAAACATTTGCTTGGACGAGAACGCCCGTGGTACGCGGCAGCACGGAGGTGACGTATGGCCCGCCGCTCACCGCTCGGCCTGGGGCTCGTGGCTCTCCTCGTCGTCGCCGCGCCCGCCTTTTCGGACACCTTCGACTACACCTTCGATCGCTTCGAGGCGGACGGGAATCTCAACGGGCCGCTCGACGGCACGCCTGACTTCGTGGACGACTTCAACGACGGCGTGCTCGCGCCGTGGTACATCCGCCGCGGGACGGCCTCCGAGTCGGGCGGGCTCCTCCACGTCCAGAGCCCGGGGCTGGCCGTCTCGCTGCCGGGCCTCGTCCCCGTACCGTTCGAGGCGAGTGCGGCCGGCATCGACGGAGTGCTCATGGCGGGCAGCGGTGACGGGGTCCTGCGCATTGTGCTCCCGCAGCAGTCGATCGGCGCGAACGACGCCGTGAGCTTCGACCTCTCCACGTACGACACGACCGCGCTCTACTATGCCGGCATCGTGCTCACGAACTTCAACTC
>CAZLYE010000191.1:0-6107 GCA_964562865.1 uncultured Binatia bacterium (SeqCode)
TGCTCCGCCGCCGGGGGGCGCTGGACCCCCCGGCGGGGGGCCTTCCCCCGCGCCGTGGCCCCCGGCCCGGATCGGCGGGCACGCACGCGGCCTCATAGGCGCCGCGCGGAGGTCCCCCGCGCCCCGCGCCCCGTCGGCGGACCTCGGGGACCGATTTCTTGCGCCCTGGTCGTCGTCGGTCGTGCGGCCACGGCGCGATGTCCGCTTCCGCCTTCTCGGCTTCCTGGGGGTCTGGTATGCGGGCGCGATGGCGACGCTCGCTGGAGAGTGTCTGTGTGGCGGCGTGCGGTACGAGTATCGGGGGCCGCTCGGGGCGATCGTGCATTGTCACTGCTCGCGCTGCCGGCGCTGGCACGGGGCGGCGTTCCGGAGCCGTGTCGTGGCCCGTCGTGACGCGTTCCGGTGGACGAGAGGAGAGTCGCTCGTCGCCCGCTACGAATCTTCCCCGCGCACGACGAAGACCTTCTGCCGGAACTGCGGGTCGAGCCTCGTGTCGCTCTACCCCGATCGTGCGGAGCTGATCGGCCTGCCCCTCGGCGGCGTCGTCGGCGACGTCGGTCCGAGGCCCGCGTTCCACATCTTCGTCGGCTCGAAGGCCGCGTGGTACGAGATCCGGGACGGTCTGCCGCAGCACGACGAGCTGCCGCCGGGCGACGACGTGATCCAGGAGCTCCTCGAACCCTAGCGGGCCGGGCGTCCAGCCCGCGGGAGGTCCGATGCTCTACATGGTGGTCGAGCGCTTCCGTGACGGCGACCCCGCTCCCGTCTACCGGCGGTTCCGCGACCGGGGCCGGCTCCTTCCCGACGGCCTCCGCTACGTCGCGAGCTGGGTGACCGACGACCTCCGCCGCTGCTTCCAGGTCATGGAGTGCGACGACCGCGCGCTGCTGGCCGAGTGGACGGCACGCTGGGACGACCTCGCGGACTTCGAGGTCATCCCGGTCGTCACGTCCGCCGAGGCCGCGGCCGCCGTCGCCCCCCGGCTCTGAGCGCGTCCTTCGGTCGGACTACGGGTGCGCCTTCATCTCCTCCGGCGACACGTCGCGGACGTGCTCGGCGAAGAACCACTGGTGACCCTCGGGATCCTCCGCCCCGTACCGGCGGTCGCCGTAGAACTGGTCGGCAGGCGGCTCGAGGATCCTGGCGCCAGCCTCCTTGGCGCGCCGGAAGTGCGCCTCGACGTCGTCCACGTACACGTAGAGATTCTGGGTCGGCTGGCCGAGCCGCTTGGGATTCCGGTACTCGGGGCCCGGCCGCCCCATCATGACGACGCCGTCGGCGAGCTGCATCTCGGCGTGCGTGATGCCGCCCTCGGGGCCCGGCAGTCGGAGCCGCTCGCGGAAGCCGAACGCACGCGTGAGCCACGCGAGCGCGGCGGCCACGTCCTCGTAGTACAGGTATGGTGTGATCCGCGGCATGTTGGGCGGGGGGTTCGTGGGCATCGGACTCCTCCTCGCGGGCGAGCGATGTCCGGTGCATAGCGAGGTCCGCCCGCAGCCGCCAGTCCGGGTGGCACCCCGAGCGTTGTCTCCCGCCCGGTGTCGGTCTACGCTCCGCGCCCGGTGAAGGACGCCGCTGCGATCGTCGGCATCGCCGAGTCCGAGTACACGAAGTGGGGGAAGCTCGCCCGCTGCACCGAGTACCAGCTCGCACTCGAGACGATCGTCAGGGCCGTCGACGATGCCGGTCTCCGGATGGACGACGTCGACGGCTTCGCGTCGTTCTCCAACGACCGGAACGAGTTCTGCTTCGTCGCGAGCGACCTCGGCGTGCCGGAGGTGCGCTGGGCCGGCATGACCTGGATCGTCGGCGGCGGGGGTGCCTGCGCGGCGATCGGCGAGGCAGCGATGGCGATTGCCACCGGCATGGCGAGCTGCGTCGTCGTCTACCGGTCGATCGCCATGGGCCAGTTCCGCCGCTTCGGGCGCGCCCTCGCGGGGGACGTGCAGGGTGTCCGGCCGCAGGACGCCGCGCTCGGCTTCGCGCTGCCCTTCGGGCTCTTCAACGCGACCATCGGCATGGCGCTCCTCGTCCGCCGCCACATGCACCTCTACGGGACGACGACGGAGCACCTCGGCCACGTCGCGGTCACGTTCCGCCGCCACGCGAACCGCAACCCCGCCGCCGTGATGCACGACCGGCCGATGACGCTCGCCGATCACGCGGCGGCGCCCCGTATCGTCGAGCCGTTCGGGCTGCTCGACTGCTGCCTCGAGACGGACGGCGCGAACGCGCTCGTGCTCGTGTCCGCGGAGCGTGCGCGCGACTGCCGTCGCCGCCCCGTCCACGTCATGGCGGCGGCGCAGGGGAGCGGCCCTCGCTACGGCTGCGGCGCGTGGGCGATGCACTACATGCCCGAAGACGATTACGCGACGGGCAACACGCAACATCTCGCGCGGACGCTCTACCGGACCGCGGGCATCGGCCCCGGGGACGTCGACTGCGCGCAGCTCTACGACCACTACTCGGGCATGGTGCTCCTCCAGCTCGAGGACTTCGGCTTCTGCCCGCGCGGCGAGGGAGGGCCGTACGCCGCGTCGGGCGCGCTCGCCTGGCCCGCCGGCGCGCTCCCGACGAACACGGCGGGAGGCAGCCTCTCGGAGGCCTACATCCACGGGCTCAACCACGTCGTGGAGGCCGTGAAGCAGCTCCGCGGCACGGCGGTGAGCCAGGTGCCGGACGCCGAGATCTGCGCGGTCGCGAGCGGGAGCGGCATTCCGACGAGCGCGCTCCTCCTCCGACGATGACGACGTGGGTAGCGAGCCCGGGGTCTGCATGAGCACGTTCCCGCCCGCGATGCCGGTGCCCGCCGTCACGGACGACACGCGGCCATTCTGGGACGCGTGCGCGCGGCACGAGCTGGTCATTCAGCGGTGCACCGGGTGCGGGACGTTCCGGCATCTGCCGACGCCCGTCTGCTGGAAGTGCCGGAGCTTCGCGCACGAGTGGGTGCGGGTGTCCGGGCGCGGGACGGTGTTCACGTACGCGGTGGTGCACCGGGCCTTCCTGCCCGAGCTCGCGGGCCACGTTCCCTACGTCATCGTCGTGGTGGCGCTCGACGACGCGCCGGGCGTGCGCGTCGTGTCGAACCTGGTCGGTACACCGGCGGAGACGCTGCGCCTGGGCCTGCCCGTCGAGGTCGTGTTCGAGGACGTCGGTGCGGGCGTGACCGTGCCGCGGTTCCGGGTCCGGGGCGGGTGAAGCGGTCGGATCCGGCGGCCGAGCGCTGGGCGCGCGTGCAGGCCGCGATGGCGCGGCACGGCGTTGGCGCGCTCTGCCTCGCGACGCCGCACCTCGCGGCGTTCGCGTCGGGCGCGCGACGGGTGCAGGTGGCGGGGAGCGGCGGGACGATGCCGTGGGTCGTCGTCGCCGCCGGGGCGCCCTCCGCGGTGGTCTTCACGACGGATCCCGACGGCGTGCCGCCGTGGATGCCGCGCGACGCCGTCGAGCCGCTCTCCTGGGACCGCGACCGGCAGGTCGCGCGCATCGTCGCACTCGTCGGCGCGACACGCGGAGCGGTCGCGTGCGACGTGCTCGCCCCACCGCTCCGCGCCGCGCTCGCGGGGCGGACGCTCGTCGACGCCGCGGCGCTCCTGGCGGAGGCGGCGGCGCCCCGCGCCGCGAGTGAGCTCGCCGCGATCGGCCGTGCGCTGGCCGCGGCCCGCGCCGGTCTTCGTGCGGCGGTCGCCGCCATCGTCCCCGGGGCGACGCGCGCGGACGTGCACGCGCGCTTCGCCGAGGCGATGTCCGGGAGCGGCGCCGGGTTCCCGCTCGGCGAGCCCACCCTCCGGCGCGCCGGGGGCCTCGTCGAGGCCGACGCATCGCTCGGCGCGGGGGACCTCGTCACGCTCGAGGTCGGCGTGTGGGTCGAGGGCCACGCGGGCGTCGCGGGCGACACGGTCGCGTGCGGCGGCGGCGACCTCGCGGCCCCGCGGCGCGCGTGGCGGGGAGCGCTCTGCGCGGCCGCGAAGCGGTGCCGCGCCGGCACGCCGGTCCGCGAGCTCCGCGCCGCCGCCGCGCGGGAGGGCGCGCGGCCGGAGGGGCTCCTCGCCCACGGCCTCGGCGTCGGCATCGAGCCGCCCCTCGTCGGCGCCGAGGAGGACGACGACGGCGAGTCGATCCGCGCCGGCGCCGTCCTCGTCCTCGGCCCGACGGTCGGGGCCTTCCGTGCGACGCGCGCGCTCGTCGTGACGGAGCGGTCCTACCGCTGGCTGGAGCCGTCGCCGTGACGGATCCGGCGGGTCTCCGTGCCGATCGCCTCGCGCGGCTCCGGTCGGCGATGGCGGAGGCGGGCCAGGACGCGCTCGTCCTCACCGCCGCGGCTGCGGTGCGCTACGCGAGCGGCGCCGTGCCGCCCCACGGCGACAGCAGCGTCGAGGCGGCGCGACCGTTCGCGGCGGTCGTGACGGCGCGGACCCTCGACGTCCTCGGGATCGAGCCGGCGGGCGTCCCGGCGGGCGTCGCGTCGCACGCGCTGCCGCGCACGCCCGCGCGCGCGGCCGCCGTCCTCGCCGACCTCCTCGCGGGCGCGCGGCACGTCGGGGTGGATCGCCTCCGGCTCGCCGCCGCGGACGCCCTCGCCCGCGCGCTCCCGCGCGCGACGCTCGCGGCCGCGGACGGCGCGGTCCTCGCGGCTCGCCGGGTGAAGACGGCGGAGGAGATCGCGCTCCTCCGCACGGCGCAGCGCCTCAACGAGGAGGCGATCGTCGAGGTCCTGCCGGCCATCGTCCCCGGCGTGCGCGAGGTCGAGCTCACCGGCCGCTTCCTCGCCGCGATGGCCCGGCGGGGCGTGACCGCGTGCCACGTCGAGCCGATCTGGTGCGTGATCCCGCGCCACGCGACGGAGGCGCCCTGGACCTTTCCCGGCGGCCTCCCGTACCGCGAGCTGTCCTCGACCCGTGTCCTCGCGTCCGGCGACCAGGTCATGATCGACACGGGCATGCTCCACGCCGGCTACATGTCGGACTTCGGCTGCACGTGGACCTGCGGCGGGGCCCCGCACGACGGGCTTCGCGCGCGCTGGCGCGACCTCGTCGACGCCGTGCTCGCCGAGTGCCGGCCCGGGGCGACCGCGGCCGCGCTCCACCGCGCCGCGCTCGCGGCGAACGGGCGGGACCGGCCCGCACCCTGGCCCGTACCGCTCTATCTCGCGCACGGCATCGGGATCGGCGGCGTCGAGCCGCCGTTCATCGGCACCGACCTCGGCCCCGCGGTCGAGGAGGCGACGACGCTCGTGCCCGGCATGGTGCTCGTGCTCGAGCCGTACGTCTGGGAGGAGGGCACGGGCGGCTACCGCGCCGAGCAGACGATCGCGATCACCGCGTCCGGGTACGAGCGGCTGTCGGCCCCGCCGCCGTGACGATCGCGGCCGGCTACTTGGGTCGTCGCTCGGTGTCGCGCGGGAGCCGCGGCGATGGCCGGGGCGGCGTCGGCACGGTCGCCACGTTGCGCGTCACCTCGTCGAGCGCCGCGGCGGCATCCGGTTGGGGCGCCGTCTGCGTCGCGCCGGCCTGCGGCAGGCGGCACGGGAGCTCGACGCGGAACGTCGAGCCCTCGCCGAGACGGCTCGACACGGAGACCGTGCCGCCGAGCGCCTCGACGAGCTGCTTCACGATGCTGAGCCCCAGCCCGACACCGCCCGTGCGCCGGGTGCTGCTCTCCCCCACCTGGTGGAACGGGTCGAAGATGTAGCGGAGCTCCTCCGGGCGGATCCCCGGCCCCGTGTCGCTCACCTCGATCGCCACCGTGCCCGGCTCCGTGCCCGGGCGCGCCGCGACCTCCACCTTCCCCTGCTCGGTGAACTTGACGGCGTTGTCGACCAGGTTCCGGACGATCTCCTGGAGCTTCACGCGGTCGGTCTCGAGCTCAGGCACCGCGGGGTCGACGGTGACGAGGAGACCGAGGTGCGGGTTCCGCATCCGGGCCCCGTGGAGCGCCTGCACCTCCGTCAGCATGGGCGCGAGCGGGAAGCGCTCGACGTGGAAGGATATCTTGCCGGAGGCGAGGCGCGAGAAGTCGAGCACATTCGTGATCAGGTCGAACTGGAGCTTCGAGTAGCCGCGGATGGCTCCCAGCATCTCGGCCTGCTGGGCCGTGAGCGGACCGCC
>CAZLYE010000192.1:0-10427 GCA_964562865.1 uncultured Binatia bacterium (SeqCode)
CCCAACGACCAGATCCCGCTGACGTTCTTATATAGGGCCGCTCCCCGGAGAGTCAACTCCGCGACCGCGGGGCACGAGCTAGACTCGCCCGGGAAGATCGTCGGCGTTCCGCGCGAGATCAAGGAGGAGGAGAACCGGGTCGCGCTCACGCCGAGCGGCGTCGGTGCGCTCGGGGCGCACGGACACACCGTGCTGGTCGAGCACGGGGCGGGTCTCGGCTCGAGCTTTCCGGATGCGCTCTACCGCGACGCCGGGGCGACGCTCGCCGACGCTCCCGCGGTGTGGGACCGCGCCGAGCTGATCCTCAAGGTGAAGGAGCCCCTGCCTTCCGAGTACCCGCGGCTCCGGGCCGACCAGATCCTGTTCACCTACCTGCACCTCGCGGCCAACCCGGAGCTCGCTCGGCTCCTCCTCGAGCGCCGGGTCCGCACGCTCGGGTACGAGACGCTCCAGCTCGACGACGGGTCGCTGCCCCTCCTCGCGCCGATGAGCGAGATCGCCGGGCGGCTGGCGGTGCAGGTCGGGGCATGGTGCCTGCAGGCGCAGAACGGCGGGCGCGGAGTGCTCCTCTCGGGGGCTTCGGGCGTACGGCCGGGCAAGATCGTGATCCTCGGCGCAGGCATCGCCGGCACGAACGCGTGCCAGGTCGCGGTGGGCGTCGGCGCGCACGTGTCGATCCTCGACGTCGATCCGGCGAAGCTCCGCTACGTGCACGACATCCTGGGCGGGCACGTCACGACGGTCATGTCCAACCGTGCGAACATCGAGGAGGAGGTGGCGAGCGCCGACGTCGTGGTCGGAGCGGTCCTCATCCCCGGCGCGCGCGCGCCACGCCTGATCACCCGCGCGCTCGTCGGGACGATGCGTCCGGGGTCGGCGCTCGTGGATCTGTCGATCGACCAGGGGGGCTCGGCCGAGACGTCGCATCCGACGACACATGCCGACCCGATCTACCGCGTGGACGGCGTCGTCCACTACGCCGTCGCGAACATGCCCGGAATGGTCCCCCACACGTCGACGTTCGCGCTCACGAACGCGACGCTGTCCTACGCGCTCGAGATCGCCGACCTCGGCTTCGCCGACGCGCTCCGGCAGTCACCCCCGCTCCGCCGCGCCTGCAACGTCCTCGCCGGACACGTCACGCATCCCGGCGTCGCCGCGTCGCTCGGGATGGCGGCGAGCCCGGTGGAAGGGCTCCTCTAGCTCAGGTCCGGTCCGTCACGCGGATGTGCAGCTCCCGGAGCTGCTTCTCGCTCACCGGCGACGGGGCATTCATCATGAGGTCCTGCGCGCTCTGATTCATCGGGAACGCGATCACCTCGCGGAGGTTCGCCTCGTGCGCCAGCAGCATGACGATCCGATCGATCCCGGGCGCGAGCCCCCCGTGCGGCGGCGCGCCGAAGCGAAAGGCGCTCAGCATGCCGCCGAAACGCGCTTCCACCTCCTCGCGCTGGTACCCCGCGATCGCGAACGCCTTCAGCATGATGTCCGGTCGGTGGTTCCGGATGGCGCCGCTCGACAGCTCGATCCCGTTGCAGACGATGTCGTACTGGAAGGCGCGCACGGCGAGCGGATCGAGCGTCTCGAGCGCCTCGAGCCCCCCCTGGGGCATCGAGAACGGGTTGTGGCTGAACGTGATCGCGCCCGTCTGCGCGTCGCGCTCGTAGAACGGATAGTCCGTGACCCAGCAGAAGCGATACGCCTCCTGCTCCACGAGACCGAGGTCGGTCCCGAGACGGGCACGCACGGCGCCGGCGAGCTCGGCGGCGCGTGGAGGTTTGTCGCAGACGAAGAAGACCGCGTCGCCCTCGCCGACGCGCGCGGTGCGCGCGATGTCCGCGACGGCGTCGCGCGCGAGGAACTTGGCGATCGGGCCCTTGGCCTCGCTGGCGAGGACCACGTAGGCGAGACCCGGCATGCCGAGCCCCTGCGCGTACTCGACCAGCTTGTCGAAGAAGCTCCGAGGCCGCGACGCGGCGCCCGGCGCCGGGATCGCACGGACGACGGCCCCCTCGCCGATCGCACGCGCGAAGACGGCGAAGGCACCGCCCGCGAACGCCGGCGTCACGTCCGCGATCTCGATCGGATTGCGGAGGTCGGGCTTGTCACTGCCGTAGCGGACGAGCGCGTCGGCGTACGGGATCCGCGGGAACGGCGGCGCCGTGGTAGACCAGGACGAGAACTCGCCGAACACGCCCTGCAGCACCGGCTCGATCGCGGCGAAGACGTCCTCCTGCTCGACGAACGACATCTCGACGTCGAGCTGGTAGAACTCGCCCGGCGAGCGGTCGGCGCGTGCGTCCTCGTCGCGGAAGCATGGCGCGATCTGGAAGTACCGGTCGAAGCCCGCCACCATGAGGAGCTGCTTGAACTGCTGCGGCGCCTGGGGGAGCGCGTAGAACTTCCCCGGATGCAGCCGGCTCGGAACGAGGAAATCGCGGGCGCCCTCCGGCGAGCTCGACGTGAGGATCGGGGTCTGCACCTCGAGGAAACCCTGGGCGAGCATGCGGCGGCGGATGCTCGCGATCACGTCCGACCGCAGCACGATGTTCCGGTGCGGACGCTCGCGTCGCAGGTCGAGGTATCGGTAGCGGAGCCGCAGGTCCTCGGGGTACTCCTGCGTGCCGCTCACCTGGATCGGCAGCACGTCCGCGGGCGAGAGCAGCTCGACGCTCGCCACCGCGACCTCGACCGTTCCCGTCGGCAGGCTGGGATTCACGGTGTCCGCGCTCCGAGCGCGCACCTCGCCGCTCACGGAGACAACGCTCTCGAGCCGCACATCCTCGAGCGCCGCGAACGCCGACCCGGTCTGCGTCGCCACGCACTGCGTGATCCCGTAGTGGTCGCGCAGGTCCACGAAGAGGAGTCCGCCGTGGTCGCGCTTGCGATGGACCCACCCCGACAGCCGCACCGCCTCCCCCACCTGCGTGAGTGACAGCCCGGCGCACGTGTGGGTCCGGTAGCGGGACGCGAGGGGTGCGCTCACGCGTCGGCCCCGAGGAGCGTCCGCACGGTCTCGGCGACCTCGGCTCCGGGCGCGTCGAGCGAGAGGACCTGACGCCGGTCCTCGTGGCGCTCGAGGTCCCGGATCGTCGCCCGGCCGGCGCGGAGCTCGTCCTCACCCAGGATGACGGCGAGCCGAGCCCGCCGCCGGTCGGCCGCACGGAGCATCGCCTTGAGACTCCGGCCCGCGGCCTCGAGCCACACCGCGATCCCCTGGTCGCGGAGCCGGGTCGACAGTGCGAGCGCCGGCCCGACCGCCCGGGCGTCGAGCGGGAGCACCACCGCCGCAGCGGCGGGCCGCTCGTCCTCGTGCTTCGACGCGATCGCGGCGAGGCGCTCGACGCCGATCGCAAAGCCGATGCCGGGAACCGCCGGCCCGCCCAGCGCGGCGACCAACCCGTCGTACCGTCCTCCTCCCGCCACCGCGTCCTGCGCGCCGAGCGCGCCGCTCACCACCTCGAACGCCGTCCGGCAGTAGTAGTCGAGCCCCCGCACGAGCCGGAGGTTCAACGTGTACGCCACGCGCTCCTGGTCGAGGAGCGAGCGCACCTCGTCGAAGTGCGCGCGGCACGGGTCGCAGAGGCTCTGGAGCATGACCGGTGCACGCGCGACCACGTCCCGACAGCCCTCGACCTTGCAGTCGAGGATCCGGAGCGGATTCCGCTCGAGCCGCCGGTGGCAGTCGGGACAGAGCGCGGCGAGATGCGCCGACACGAACTCCCGCAGCCGCTCGCGGTAGACGGGCCGGCAGGTGGCGTCGCCGACCGAGTTGAGGTCGAGGCGCGTGTCGCGGGCGCCGACCTCCCCGAGGTAGCGCGTCAGCATGACGAGCAGCTCGGCGTCGGCGAGCGCGTCGTCGCGCCCGAAGACCTCGGCGCCGATCTGGTGGAACTGGCGATACCGTCCGCGCTGGGGCCGCTCACGACGGAACATCGCGCCGCGGTAGAAGAGGCGCGCCGACGGGTCGCTCTGCGCGAGGCCGTTCTCGAGATAGGCACGCACCACGCCCGCCGTCGCCTCGGGACGCAGCGTGAGCCCGGTGTCGTCGCGGTCGGCGAAGGAGTACATCTCCTTCTCGACGATGTCGGTGGTCTCGCCGAGGGAGCGCGCGAAGAGCTCGGTCCGCTCGAGGACCGGCAGGCGGATCTCACCGAACCCGTAGCGGGAGAAGACGCGCTCCGCGGCCTCCTCCAGAACCCGCCATCGACGGCTCTCCTCGGGAAGGACGTCCCGGAAGCCCTTCACCGCGGGAATCGCACGAGGGTTCGACATGCCGAGGGATGAACGGCGAGTTCTAGCAAAGGCCTCCTGGGCCTTCAATGCGATAACGTTTGATAAAGCGGTGATTTGTCACCACAATGGTGGTCGTGGAGAGGTTCTTGCCCTCTGGAGGCGGCGGGAGAGGCGGAGCATGCTCGCCAAGGAGAACCTGACCGCGCTGTTCCACGACCTGGTGCGGAGCGCGATGGCGGCGCAGCAGGTCGAATCCTCGGAGACGACCGAGTTCTATCTCGTGCAGCTCCTCGAGGCCTTCGCCCGGCCGCCGCGCGGCGACCTCCTCGATCCACCGCTCGCCATCGATTACCTCCAGGCCCTGAATCTCCCAGCGGCGCGGCGCTACGAGAAGCTCAAGCGCGTCGCCGACACGGCGCTCTTCATCACCGGCGTGTTCGTCGACAGCCTCGAGCGGAGCCTCGTCGGCCCCGAGTACTACACCGCGCTCGGCCGCACCGCGTACGCACGGCTCTCCGCGCATTCACCCCGCGCCGGGCTCTCGGATCTGTTTCAGGAGCTCGCGGGGCGCTTTCCGGAGTTCGTGCGCGTGCTCATGGAGATCAGCGCGCAGGAGCTCTTCCGGCGTGAGCAGGACACGCTGCGCCTCTACAAGCGGTGGTTGAACGGTCGCGGGCAGCGCGAGGCAGATCTGCTCGTCCGACGGGGCATCATCCCGTTCGCTCCCCCAACGCTGCAGCGTCACTGAGCGAGAGCGGCCTCCGACCCCGGGCGACGCCCGCCGCTGTTCCATCGCGCCGCGGGCACCGCCTTCGCGTTCCGCGCCACGACGATCGTGAAGAGCGATCGCGGGGAGGTCTTCCACTGGCGCTCGACGTGCATCGCGCGCCGGTCGAGGACATCTGAGAGCTTGAGGGTCGTCCACCCGAGCCACCGGGTGATCGGGTCGATCATGCGCATGAACCGCGCGATCGTCGGGTTCGGGCTACGGAAGTGATTGATGACCGTGATGACGCCACCCGGGCGACACACCCGGCGGGCCTCGGACATCATGCGCACGGGATCCGGCACCACGCTGACGACGTGGAAGGCCATCACGTAATCGAAGCTGTCGTCGGGAAACTGCAGGTTCAGCGCGTCGCCCTGCGCGAGGGTGACGTGGCGCCAGCCGTTCCGGTTCACCTTGTCCTGTGCGCGTTCGAGCATGTCGGGCGCCAGGTCGATTCCGGTCACGTGACAGTGCGCCGGATACGCGTCGAGCGAGAGACCCGTCCCGACGCCGAGCTCCAGCACTCGCGCACCGGGCTCGATCGTGAGCGAACGGATGACGGTCGCGATGCGGGGATAGAAAACGCGCCGGAAGAGCAGATCGTACAGGTTGGAGAACTCGTAATAGAGCCGGCTCTCGTGCGGCTGCGCGTTCGCCAGAGCCATACGCCTCCTCTCTCTCGTCAGGCCCCTGGACGCGCACGCCCGGGGATGCCGTTCTTCCCTACTGCGAACGTCCGCCGTTGGCCGCTGCCGGGTTCATGCGGCCGTCGTGCCGCGGAGCTGCCGCTTGAAGGAGGTGATGTCCCGCTTCCGGAAGCGCCACTGTCGGCCCTTCTTGAAGGCGGGGAGGATGCTCTTGCGGGCGAGCTCGTTGACCGTGTCCGGACTGCAGTCGAGGATCTCCGCGACGTCTTTACTGTTCAGCAAGGTATCTTCGGCGTCCAGCATGAGCCCCGCAACCGCAGATTCGTGACATCGTTTTGGTAGCAGGGCGATGCCCCGGCGTCAAGGAACGATGATTTCCCCTGCATTCTCGACCGCTTGAGCGGGACCCCCTGGACGGCCGTTCCGCACGTCGAGCACCTCGACCTCCACCCTGGCGACTCCCTGCCAGCGCGTCAAACGGGGCGTGAACACCACGTCGAGCCGGTCGCCAGGGTGAACCGGGAGGTGCCCGAGCCCGAAGCCGATGGCGGAGAGTGAGCGACCATCCTGGCGCAGCCGGAGCTTCAGATGCGGCCGCGCCGGATCACCGACCAGACGGACGCCATCCACCTCGACGTCGCGCGCGAGGAGCGTCGGCTCCGGATTGCCCGGACCGTGCGGGTCGAGGACGGCGAGCGCCTCCGCCAGGCCGGAGCTCGCGAGCGCGAGCGACGCCTCAGCGTCGATCTCGAGCACCGGCTCGAGCGCCGCGGGGTCTGCCACCCGGCACACTGCTTCGTCGAAGCGCACGGCCAGCTCCGGAACGCGCTCCCGACGGACGGTGAAGCCGACGGCCTGCCGGTGGCCACCGAACGCGACGAGAAGGTCGCCGCACTCCGCGAGCGCGCCGTGCAGGTCGATGCCGCGGACGCTCCGTCCCGATCCCCTCCCGACCTCTCCCTCGAAAGCCACGACCAGCGACGGTCGATGGAAGCGCTCCGCGAGGCGCGTCGCGACGATGCCGACCACACCCGCGTGCCATCCGTCGCGTGCGACGACCACGGTACGTGCGCCCGCGTCCCACGGCGCCGTGCCGACCATCGCGTTCGCCTCGGTCATCATCGCATCCTCGATGGCGCGGCGCTCAGCGTTGTGCAGCTCGAGTTCCGCCAGCGCCGCGCGCGCGCGCTCGACGCTGTCGGTCGTCAGCATCTCGACCGCCAGCCGCGCGTCCGCCAGCCGCCCGCTCGCGTTGAGGCGCGGCGCCAGGCGGAAGCCGATGGAGCGCACGGAGGCGCGCTCGACGAGGGCCGCCTCGCGGAGCGCCGTCACCCCCGGCCGCGTGGAACCGTCGAGCACCCGGAGGCCGTGTGCGACGAGGACGCGGTTCTCCTCGCGGAGCGGCACGACGTCGGCCACGGTCCCGAGCGCGACGAGATCCAGATAGCGACGCAGGTCCGGGAGCGCCGAGCGGCCTCGCGCGCGCAGCTCCGCGCGCAGGCCCATCAGGAGATAGAAGACGACGCCCGCGCCCGACAGCCCCTTGAAGGGAAACGGGCACCCCGGCTGCAGCGGGTTCAGGAGCGCCATCGCGGGAGGTCGTGTGATCGGCGCGTGGTGGTGATCGCACACGATCACGTCGAGGCCCATCGCGGCCGCGGCCTCGAGCTCCGCGACGTTGGCGGTGCCACAGTCGGCGGTCACGACCACGCGCGCACCGGCGGCGCGGAGACCGCGGAGCGCCGCCACGTTGAGCCCGTAGCCCTCGCGCCCGCGATGGGAGACGTGGAGCAGCGGCTCGGCACCGAGCTCCCGCAAGCAGAGGACGAGCTGCGCGGCACCCGTGATGCCGTCGACGTCGTAGTCGCCGTAGACCGCGATCGGCTCGCCCGCCGCGATCGCGTCCGCGAGGCGGCCGCACGCCCGGTCCATGTCCTTCACGAGCGCGGGCGAGCGGAGCCCGTGCGCGAGCGTGGGACGGAGAAACCCCGCGGCCACGTCGCGGTCTCGGATGTCCCGATTCCAGAGCAGCTGCGCGATGAGCGCCGCGTGCGCGACGCCGAGGTCCTCGACGACGTCCTGCAGCGCCCGTGGCGCTGCTTCGCCGCCGGCCCGCCAGACCCACCGCCTCGCCACCCCGCCCCTCCTCCTCCCGTCCTGCCCGAGGGCGGCCGGTCAGCGTCGCTTCGCCTGCCGTCCCTCGAGGTACAGCACGACCGGGCTCGCCACGTAGATCGACGAGTAGGTACCCACGACGAACCCGACCAGGAGCGCAAACGCGAAGCTGTGGATCACCGTACCGCCCAGCACGAACAGCGCGGCCGTCACGAGGATCGCCGTCCCACTCGTGATGAGCGTTCGCGAGAGCGTCTCGTTGATCGAGATGTTCATGACCGTGGCCAGCGTCTCCCGCCGCATCTTGCGCATGTTCTCGCGGATCCGGTCGGAGACGATCACCGTGTCGTGCACGGAGTAGCCGACCACCGTGAGGAGCGCCGCGACGGTGGTGAGGTCGAACTCCATGTTGAAGAGCGACAGCGCGCCGATCGTCATGAGCACGTCGTGCACGAGGGCGATCGCGGCGCCCACGCCGAAGCGCACCTCGAACCGGAACGCGATGTAGGTGCCCATGACGAGGGTCGCGGCCAGAACCGCCAGCGCCGCGCTGCGCCAGAGGTCCTTCCCGACCTTGGGCCCCACGGTCTCGACACGGAGGATCTCGTAGGTCTTCTCGCCGAAGCGGTCGCGGAGGCCTGCCTTGATCGCGTCGGCGACGGCGCTGCTGCCGCCGTGCTCCGCCCCGAGCACGCGGATCTGGAACTCCTGGCCGCCGCTCCCCACGTTCTGCACGACCACCTCGCGCAGGTCGCCCCCCGCGAGCGCCGCCCGGACGTCGCCGATCGAGGTGGCCTGCGCGAACTTGACGTGGACCATCGTGCCGCCCGCGAAGTCGATGCCGTAGTTCAGCCCCCCCTTGAGGTAGACGGAGAGGAGGCCGATCAGGATGAGCGTCCACGAGAGGAGCAGCATCTTGAAGCGCAGGCCGACGAAGTCGATCCGCGTCCCGGGCGGAATCAGCTCGAGGAAGTGGTGCTCGACCGGCGCCGCCTTCTCGGCGCCACGGGCGGGACGGGTGGCCATGTTCTGCTCGCTCTTCACACGCTCACCGAGGTCAGCCGCCGCCGCGACGTGACGACGTCGTACACGACTCGCGTCCCGAACACGCCGGTCAGGAGGCTGGTCAGGATGCCGAGGCAGAGCGTGACCGCGAAGCCGCGCACGGGGCCGGTGCCGAACTGGAACAGAATGACCCCCGAGCAGAACGTGGTCACGTTCGAGTCCCGGATCGCATACCAGGCTCGCTCGTAGCCGGCGTCGATCGCTGCGCGCGGAGTCTTGCCGAACCGAAGCTCCTCCCGGATGCGCTCGAGGATGAGAACGTTCGCGTCGACGGCCATGCCGATCGTGAGCACGATCCCCGCGATGCCGGGGAGAGAGAGCGTGAACCCGAAGGCGGCGAAGGCGCCGACGAGCAGCAGCACGTTCAGGAGCAGCGCCGCGTCGGCGATGATGCCGCCGCCACGGTAGTACACGAGCATGAACGCGATGACGAGGGCGCTCCCGACGACGAAGGAGAGAACACCCTTGCGGATCGAGTCCTGACCGAGCGACGGGCCGACCGTGCGCTCCTCGATCAGCTTGAGCGGCGCGGGCAGTGCGCCGTTGCGCAGCACGTTGGCGAGGTCCTGCGCCTCGGCGAAGGTGAACCGGCCCGTGATCTGCCCCTGCCCGCCGGTGATCGGCTCCCTGATGACGGGCGCCGACTCGACGACGCCGTCGAGCACGATCGCGAGGTTGCGGCCGACGTTCGCGGTCGTGATCTGCCCGAACTGCTTGGCGCCGCGCGCGTCGAACGTGAACCCCACCGCCATGCCCTCGGTCACCGACCCGGGGCTCACCCGAGCGTCGGTCAGCACGTCGCCCGTCATGAGCGTCCGACGCTCGACGAGGAAGCTCTGCCGGCGTCCCCCTTCCTTGCCGGACAGGACCTGGACGCCCGGCCCGGGATGCTCGATCGTCCCGGCCTGCGGGCCCTGGGCCACCAGCTTGAATTCGAGGAGCGCGGTCTTCCCGATCAGCTCCTTCGCCCGCTCCGGATCCTGGATGCCGGGAAGCTGCACCACGATCTCGTCCGCGCCCTGCGCCTGGACGGTCGGCTCGGCGACGCCGAACTGGTCGATCCGGTTCCGGATGATGTTGAGCGCCTGCTCGCGCACGTTGTCGCGGATGCGCTGGGCGTCGCGCGGGTCGAGCGTGAAGGCGACGTCGCCCGATTCGACGTCCGGGTCGGGGACGGGCACCAGACCCGGGAAGTGGTCCTTCACGATGTCGTCGACCTGGGAGCGCTTGTCCTTGTTCGCCAGACGCACGTGGATCGTCCGGCCCGTACGCTCGACGCTCGCCGCGCCGATCTGCGCCTCGCGGAGCTCACGCTCCACGTCCTGCGTCATGCGGTCGACGGTGTTGTCGATCGCCTGCTCGACGTCGACGCCGTAGAGAAGGTGCGTGCCGCCCTGGAGGTCGAGACCCAGCCGGACTGGCTGGCGCCACGGCCACCACGAGGGTACCGGGCGCACGAAGGTCGGCACGAGGAAGACGACGGCCGCCATCGCGAGGACGACGAAGAGGACCGCCCGGTAGAGCACCGTCCGGCTCACGACTTCTCCCGCTCCTTCTCCCGCGCCTCGCCGCCCGGGCTCTTCTCGACGTTCTGG
>CAZLYE010000193.1:0-2935 GCA_964562865.1 uncultured Binatia bacterium (SeqCode)
AAACCGTTATGCGGATGAGAGGACTTGAACCTCCACGGGGTTGCCCCCACACGGACCTGAACCGTGCGCGTCTACCAATTCCGCCACATCCGCGGGCGGTGCGAAGTGTAACCGGCCCGACCTTCGGGCCGACCGGCCGTCTACGTACGTACCATGAGGCGCCTGCGTCGTCCCGCCCCTCTTCTACTCGGCCTCACTGCAGTCCTCGCGCTGCTCGGCGCCGCCGGCGGTGCCTCGGCGCGGTCCGGGTCGGACGGCTCGGAGTCCGGCCTCGTCGAGGTCGTCGTCACACTGCCGCAGCCGTCGCTGTCGCAGGCGATCCTCCGCGACCGCGTGCTCGCGGCCCACGCGACGACGCGCCGCCGCCTGAACGTCCGCGCGCCGGCGAGCGTCTCGTACCTGCGCACGCTCGCGTCGGCGCAACGGACGCTCCAGGCCCGAATCGAGACGTCGATCCCGGACGCGCAGGTCCGTTGGCGCTACGGCGTCGTCCTCAACGGGATGGCCGTCGTCGTTCCCCGCTCGCAGCTGGCGACGCTCGCCTCGCTCCCCGGCGCGACGGTCTGGCCGTCCGTCACGTACCACTCGCTCGGCGCCGGCACGAAGGCCCTCCTCCCGCCGCAGCTGATCGGGGCGACGACCGTCTGGGGCACCACGCTCAGCACCGCCGGACAGGGCATGAAGATCGGGATCATCGACGACGGGGTCAACCAGACGCACCCGTACTTCGACCCGACCGGCTTCACGTACCCGGCCGGCTTCCCGAAGGGCAACACGGCCTACACGACGCCGAAGGTGATCGTCGCCCGCGCGTTCGCCCCCGCGAGCGAGACGTGGAAGTACGGCACCACGCCGTTCGATCCGCAGTTCTCGGACCACGCGACGCACGTCGCCGGAATCGCCGCCGGCGACCACGGCACGATCGCGACCGCGCCGACCGGGCACGTCACCGTCTCCGGCGTCGCCCCCGCCGCGTACCTCGGCAACTACAAGGTGCTGACCGTCCCGACGAAGGACTACGGCCTCGACGGGAACTCGCCCGAGATCGCCGCCGGGATCGAGCAGGCGGTGAAGGACGGCATGGACGTGATCAACCTCTCGCTCGGCGAGCCCGAGGTGGAGCCCAGCCGCGACATCGTCGTGAAGGCGCTCGACGACGCCGCCGACGCCGGCGTCGTCCCGGTCGTCGCCGCAGGGAACGACTACGAGGACACCGGGCGCGGCTCCGTCGGCAGTCCGGCCAACGCACCGCAGGCGATTACCGTCGCGGCGTCGAGCACCGCTGACGAGATCGCAGCGTTCTCCTCCGGCGGGCCGACCCCGGTCTCGCTCGAGATGAAGCCCGACGTGACCGCCCCGGGCGAGAGCATCCTCTCGTCCATCCCGGGACCGTCCTGGGACGTCTTGGACGGGACGAGCATGGCGACGCCGCACGTCGCGGGCGGCGCCGCGCTGCTGAAGCAGCGGCATCCGACCTGGACGGTCGAGCAGATCAAGTCGGCGCTCGAGTCCACCGGCGATCCGGTGCACGTGCCGAACACGCAGATCGAGGTCCCGTCGACGCGCGAGGGCGGAGGCCGGATCGATCTCCCCCGCGCCGACAACCCGTTGATCTTCACCGACCCGACCGGCCTCTCGTTCGGACTCGTGCGCCGCGGCGCGACGGCGACGCAGCAGCTGTCGGTCGCGGACGCGGGAGGCGGCAGCGCGCCGTGGACGGTCACCGTCTCGGCGCAGTCGACGCCACGTGGAGTGACGCTGTCGGCGAGCGCTCCGACCATCGTCGCCGGCTCCTCACTGACCGTCACGGCCGCCACCGCGGCCGACGCCGCCGAGGGTGAGGCGACGGGCTTCGTCACGCTCACCCGCGGCACGGACGTCCGGCGCGTCCCGTACTGGTTCCACGTCGAGGCGCCGCAGCTCGGGAAGGACCCGCACACGACGATCGCGACACCGGGCCTCTACCACGGCAACACTGCCGGGAAGGCGTCGCGCGTCTCGACGTATCGCTACCCCGAGCTCGGCATCACCGCGGGCGTCCCGATCAATCTCTCCGGCCCGGAGCAGGTCTTCCGCTACAGCCTCGCCAGGCCGGTGGCGAACTTCGGCGCGGTCGTGATCCAGCGCGGAACCGGCGTCCGGGTCTCACCGCGGATCGTCCGGGCCGGTGACGAGAACCGTCTCGTCGGCTACGCGGGGATTCCGGCGGCGATCAACCCGTACGTCGGCCTGCCGGTGCCCTACCCCGTCGTCGCGGCCATCCTCCCCACCCCCGGCGCGTACGACCTCGTCTTCGACACGCCGGCCGGGGGCAAGCCGGGCAGCTTCGTCTTCCGGTTCTGGGTGAACGACACGACGCCGCCGACGGTGCGGCTCCTGCACGGAACCGTCTCCCGCGGCGGACCGGTCCAGGTGGCCGTCACCGACGCCGGCTCGGGCGTCGACCCGGGCTCGCTGGCCGCGTCGCTCGACGGCAAGCGGGCGACGTTCACGTTCGCGCACGGAGTGATGACGCTGCGGTCGAGCAGCCTCACGCCCGGCTCGCACCAGCTCGTCGTCCAGGCCTCGGACTACGAGGAGTCGAAGAACATGGAGGACGTCGGGCCGGTCCTCCCGAACACGCGCACGCTCAGGACGACCGTCGTCGTCCGCTAGCTGCGGTCCTTCTCCTCGATCGTCGGCAGCTGGGCGAGGTCGCGCTCCACGCTCGCGGCGAAGTCCTCGGCGTCGTTCGGCACCACGCGGAGCACGGCCTTCCGCTTCTCGCGCTCGCGACGGCGGCGCGCCTCGGGGCCGACCCGCGCCTCCAACCGGTGGTGGAAACGCGGCCATTCGGCTCCTACCACCACTGCGATCGCCAGCACGAGCAGCGCGATGTACAGCCAGCTCACGGGACCGATCTTAGCGAAGGGGCATCGAGAAGGAGTAAACCGAT
>CAZLYE010000194.1:0-5233 GCA_964562865.1 uncultured Binatia bacterium (SeqCode)
GAGGGCGTGGGGTATGGCACTCGCCCGTATGCGACCCCCCTGCGCTCTGGCCATTCGCGCCGCAACCCTGGTGCTCTTCGCCGCGCTCGCCGCGCCGGGCTGCCGGCACGAGGGCGACTCGACCCCCACGGCCCCCGCGGCGACCTCCACCGGCGGCGGCGACGTGATCGCCACGTACAAGGGTCACACCCTGACGAGCGATCGGCTCACACAGGAGTTCGAGCGGCTCCCCGCACCGTCGCGCTCCTACCTGGCGTCGCCCGATCGCAAACGGCAGTTCATCGACAACCTCGTGATGAACGACCTGGTCTTCGACGAGGGACGGGCCGCCGGCTACGACAAGGATCCGGAGGTCGAGCGGCAGGTGGAGGAACTGCGCAAACGGCTGGTCGTGCAACGCGTGATGCGGCAGTACCAGTCGCCGCCGACGATCACCGACGAGCAGGTGCGGACGTACTACGACCAGAACCCGACGCTCTACTCGACGACCCAGATCCACGCGAGCCACATCCTCCTGAAGGACGAGGCCACCGCACGCGCCCTCCTCGCAGAGGTGAAGGCCAGCCCGGACAAGTTCGCCGACATCGCGCGCGAGAAGTCGACCGACCCCGTGTCCGCGAAGAAGGGCGGCGACCTCGGGACGTTCGGACCGGGGCGGATGGTCCCCGACTTCGAGCGCGTCGCCTTCTCGCTCAAGCCCGGCGAGATCAGCGACGTCGTGAAGACGCAGTACGGGTACCACATCATCCTGGTCAGCGATCGGAAGGACGGAGACCAGCGGCCCTTCGAGCAGGTGAAGGAGCAGATCCGGGCGACGCTCCGGAACAAGGCCCTCCAGGATCAGGTGCAGGGGCACTTCGACCAGCTGAAGAAGGACGCCGACGTCAAGGTGAACGACGAGGCGCTCGCCCGCGTGACGCCGCCCGGCCCGGCGCCCGGTCAGACGCTGCCGCCCGGCCCGATGGGCCACTGAGCGAATTCCCCACGGCTTGAGGCCGCGCGGGCGAGCCGGCACGATGGCGCCCGCGTGCCCGAGCTCCCCGACGTCGTCGTCTACATCGAGGCGCTCGCGCCGCGGGTGGTCGGCCGCTCGCTCGACCGCGTCCGGCTGGCGAGCCCGTTCTTCCTCCGCTCGGTCGACCCGCCGGTGCACGAGGCGGAGGGACGGACCGTGGTCGGGCTCCGGCGTCTCGGGAAGCGGATCGCCATCGAGCTCGAGGACGAGCTCTTCCTCGTCCTTCACCTGATGATCGCGGGCCGTCTCCACTGGCGTCCGCCGAGGGCGAGGATCACGGGCAAGGTCGGCCTCGCCGCCCTCGACTTCGCCGGCAGCACGCTGGTCGTCACCGAGGCGAGCTCGCGCAAGCGCGCGTCGCTCCACCTGGCCCGCGGCACCGCCGGACTCGCCGCGCACGACCCCGGTGGCCTGGAGGTGCTCGACGCCGGGCGCGACGCCTTCGCCGCCGCGCTCACGCGCGAACGCCACACCGTGAAGCGCGCGCTCACCGATCCGCGGCTCCTGAGCGGCATCGGCAACGCCTACTCCGACGAGATCCTCCACCGCGCGCGGCTCTCGCCGGTCAGGCTCACGAGCCAGCTGAACGAGGACGAGATGACGCGGCTCCACGACGCCACGCGCGCGACGCTCCTCGAGTGGACCGACCGCCTCCGCCGTGAGGCAGGCGCCGGCTTTCCCGAGAAGGTGACGGCGTTCCGCGAGGGCATGGCCGTCCACGGACGCTACCGTCAGCCGTGCCCCGTCTGCGGATCGCCCGTCCAGCGCATCCGCTACGCGGAGAACGAGACCAACTACTGCGCCCGCTGCCAGACGGGCGGGACGCTGCTCGCCGACCGCTCGCTGTCCCGCCTCCTGAAGAGCGACTGGCCGCGGCGCCTGGAGGATCTCGAGGAGCCGGAGTCGCGACGATAGCCGGCGCTCCGGGTGTGGTCCGCGCGCGTACTCGCATGCCGCGCTGGCTTCGCCAGCCGCGGCACGGCCGTCGCGCGTGGTACTGCCCCTTCACACTCGCGTCCCGCTCCGACCCGAGACACGGGTCTCGGGTCGGTCTACCATCCCCCGCGGTTCAGCCACTCCTCCAGCATGGGCAGCCGGTCCCAGCCCCAGAACGGCTCGCCGTCGACGATCAGGAACGGCGAACCGAAGACGTTCTTGGACAAGGCTTCGTCCGACGCGACCTTCGCCTGTTCCTTGATCTCCGGTGTGACCATGCCGTCGAGCAGGTCTCGCCTGGGGATGCCCAGCGGGGCGGCCAGATCAGCCAGGACGTCGGGCACACGCAGGTCGCGTCCTTCGCCGAAATAGGCGCGGAACGCGGCACGGCCGAACTCATGCGCCGCGTGGGGATGGTGGCGTTCGACCCAGTAGTAGGCCCGCGTCGCAGTAATCTGCACGATGGGGTGCTCCGGGTGGGGCTGGAACGGCACGTTGCGGTAACGCGCGATGCGCTGCCAGTCGTGGCGGGCGTAGTCACCCTTCATGGGCGTGCGCGAGAGGCCCGAGGCGCCGGTCACCTTGAAGGCGGCACCCAGCATGAACGGCCGCCACGCCACCCGACGGCCCAGACGGGCGGCAAGGTCATCGATCTCCAGTGCCGCGAAATAAGCGTATCCCGAGCTGAAATCGAACCAGAATTCGATGGGTGTGGCCATGTGCGTCCTGAGTTTAGACGAGGGCCACCCAGGCGCCGCCGTCGCGCGCCTCGACCCGTCCGACCACCACCGCGTGGACTCCGCGCTGCGCCGCGGCCTCGACCACCCGTTCCGCGACGGCGGCAGGCACCGCCACGAGGAGGCCGCCCGACGTCTGCGGGTCCCACGCGATCTCGACCAGGTCGGCGGGCAGGCGGGCAGCGACGTCGACCTTGCCGTCGAGCCACTCCCGGTTCCGCTGGCAGCCGCCCGTCAGATGCCCGCCCGCGGCGAGCGCGCGGGCCCCGGGGAGCACGGGCAGGCGGTCGGCCTCGAACACGATCCGGACCTCGCTCCCGTGCGCCATCTCGTACGCGTGGCCGAGCAGTGCGAAGCCCGTGACGTCCGTGCACGCGTGCACCTCGAAGTCCCGCAGCACGCGGGCCGCGGCGGCGTTGAGCATCACCATGCTCTCGACGGCGGCCGCGTGCTCGGCCGACGTGCCGGCGCCGCGCTTGAGGGCCGTCGCGACGATCCCGGTGCCGAGCGCCTTCGTGAGGACGAGCGCGTCGCCGGGCCGCGCGCCGACGTTGCGGAGGATCCGGTCGGGATGAATGAAGCCCGTCACCGCCATCCCGAACTTGATCTCCTCGTCGACCACCGTGTGCCCGCCGACGACCACGACGCCGGCCTCGGCGGCCTTGTCGAGCCCACCCCGCAGCACGTCCGCCAGGATCTCGAGCGGCACGCCCTTCTGCGGGAAGCACGCGATGTTGAGCGCGGTGCGGGGCTCGCCGCCCATCGCGTAGACGTCGGAAAACGCGTTCGCGGCTGCGATCGCGCCGAACTGGCGCGCGTCGTCGACGATCGGGGTGAAGAAGTCGACCGTCTGCACGAGCGCCAGGTCGGGGGCGATACGGAACACCCCGGCGTCGTCGGCCGTCGACGTGCCGACCAGGAGGTCCGGGTGCGCCACCGGGGGCAGCGACCGGAGTATGCGTGACAGGTCCGCCGGACCGAGCTTGCCGGCTCAACCCGCCGCGCGCGCCCGGTCCGTCAGCCGGAAGAGCTCGGACCGCGTGCGCGCGCCACTCTCGCCTTCGGCCACGGCAGCAACGCTAGCCGCCGTCCGGAGGGGTGTCCAGGGGCGCGGGTCAGCGTCGCAGCTTCCGCAGGTCGCCCACCCGCACGGTCACGCCCGTCCTGTCGCACCAGTCGAGGAAGGCGATCGCGAACTTCCGGCTCGCCCCGATGAGGTCGCGGAAGGTCGCGGCCGTGATCTCGCCGTGCGCGCGGCAGTGCGCCTCGATGAGCGCCCTCGCCTCGTCCGCGGGCCGTCGCGCGTAGTAGAGGTCGGGCGCGATGCGGGCCACCCGGCCCTCGGCCTCGAGCACGCCGAGGATCTCGACGAGGCGCTTCTTGGCGACGCCCGTCGCCTCCTCGAGCTGACGCAGGTCGGGCGGCGTGAACCGTCCGTCGGCGAGGAGCGCCTCGATCCGCGTGCCGAGAGCGCGCGCCTCCGAGCCGAGCGCGACGCGATGATCGGGCGCGCGCACCACGCTCTCGTCGCGGACGAGGCGCTTCGCCCCGACCAGGCGATCGACGCACCAGCGGAAGACCTTCGGGGAAACCTCCCACGGGAGCTGCGTTCGCAGGCTCTCCATCTCCAGGCCCGGCGCGAGCGGCTGCGCGCGGTGCGCGGCCGCGACGGCGTCGCACGCAGCCGACCCGAGACGCTCCCACTTCGCCTCGGTCGTGTACGCCTCGGGTGCGCGCCGGTCGGGGATCGGGATCACGACGTCGACCGCCGCGAGCGCCGCGGCGGCGGCCTCCTCGCGGAGGTTCAGCGCCTGCGCGACCGTCGTGCCGTCGGTCGCGAAGTCGGGCACGAGCTCGACGAAGGCCCGCGCCGCGGCGGCGGCGTCGCCGCTCCGCAGACGCTCGAGGCGCTCTTCGAGCCCCGGCTCCGCGCGGCGGTGGCGGTCGGCGAAGGGATTCACGACCTCGCCGCCACCGATCGTCCGGCGGGCCGTCTCGTCGCGGAGGATGAAGCGGTCGCCCCGCATCGCGAGGATGGGCTCGCCGAGCACGATCTGCGCCCACGCGGCACTCCGCGGCGCGAGCTCCGCTCGCCCGCCGAGGAGGACGAGCTTCCCCATCACCTCCGCCGTGCCGATGTGAAGGCGGATGCGCGTGTGGCTCGCGATCGGCCGCTTCGCGGCGGGTCGGATCTCCACGCGGGCATCGAGGCGTGCGGTGAGACGCGCCACCCGCGCATCGGAGATCACGTGGCCGCGGCCCAGGTCGGTCCGCTCGACGCCGGCGAGGTTCATGGCGACGCGCTGACCGTGCTTGGCGCGCGGCACCGGGACACCGTGCACCTCGAGGCTGCGCACGCGGGCCGTCTCGCCGCCCGGGAGGACGCGCACCGTGTCGCCCTCGCGCACCGTCCCCGCGACCGCGGTGCCCGTGACGACCACCCCGTGTCCGCGCATCACGAACGCCCGGTCGACGGGGAGGCGGAAGTACCCGGGCGGCGGCGGTCCGGGCGGGGCCGCGAGCTGCGTGGCGATCTCGGCGCGCA
>CAZLYE010000195.1:0-4525 GCA_964562865.1 uncultured Binatia bacterium (SeqCode)
TTCGTCTCCGCGACGTCGAAGATCGGGCGGAGGAGCTGGTTCAGCTGCTCGGGCTCGACGCGGCGCAGGGCGTCCTCGGTCGAGATCAGGCGCTCGCGCACCATGTCCGCTGCGATCCGGATGGCGGCGAACGCCGTCCGCTTCCCGACGCGGCACTGGAGCATGTAGAGCTTGCCGCGCTCGATGGTGAACTCGATGTCCATCATCTCGCGGTAGTGTTGCTCGAGCGTGCGCCGGATCTTCACGAGCTCGCCGTACGCGGCGGGGTTCTCCTGCTTGAGCGACGCGATCGGCAGCGGGGTGCGCGTGCCGGCCACCACGTCCTCGCCCTGCGCGTTCATGAGGAACTCGCCGTAGAAGACGTTCTCGCCGGTCGCCGGATCGCGAGTGAAGGCGACGCCGGTGCCCGAGTCCGTCCCCATGTTGCCGAAGACCATCGCCTGCACGTTGACCGCCGTGCCCCAGCTCTCCGGGATGCCGTTCAGCTTGCGGTACGTGATCGCCCGCGGATTCATCCACGAGCCGAAGACCGCGCCGATCGCACCCCAGAGCTGCTCCTGCGGGTCCTCCGGGAAGATGACGCCGCGACGCATCTTGATGAGCGCCTTGAACTCCTCCACGAGCTCGCGGAGCGCCTCGGCGTCGAGCTCCGTGTCGAGGCGGACGCCGCGGGCGCGCTTCTTCTCCTGGAGCGCCACCTCGAACGGGTCCTCCTCGTCCTTGCTCTCGGGCTTGAGGCCGAGGACGACGTCGCCGTACATCTGGACGAAGCGGCGGTAGGAGTCGTACGCGAAGCGCGGGTTGCCCGACGCGCGGATGAGGCCCTCGACGGTCGCGTCGTTCAGCCCGAGGTTGAGGATCGTGTCCATCATCCCCGGCATCGAGGCGCGGGCGCCGGAGCGGACCGACACGAGGAGCGGCTTCCCGGGATCGCCGAGGCGGCGGCCGACGGCCTTCTCGACGCGCGCCAGCGCGTCCGCGACGTGCTTCCGCAGGCCGGCGGGGTAGCTCTGGCCGTGCGCGTAGTAATAGGTGCAGACGTCGGTCGAGATCGTGAACCCCGGGGGAACGGGCAGCCCGAGCCGCGACATCTCGGCCAGGTTGGCGCCCTTGCCGCCGAGCAGGTCCTTCATGCCGGCACGGCCGTCGGTGCGCCCGGCGCCGAAGGCGTAGAGGTAGCGCTGCGCGCGTCGGGGTGCGGGCCGGGTCGCCTTCGCCTGCGGTCTTGCCACGGGGCTGCCTCCTAGCTCGACGGCCCGGCGATGCGCGCGCGCAGCTCCTGGACGAGGCGATCCTCCGGAAGGCGGATCTGCGTCATCTGGTCGCGGTCACGAAGCGTCACGGTACCGTCCTTCATGGTCTCGTGGTCGATGGTGATGCCGAACGGCGTCCCCGCTTCGTCCTGACGGCGGTAGCGGCGGCCGATCGACCCGGCCTGGTCGTAGTCGACCGGGAAGTGGCGGCGGAGCGCATCGTAGATGCGGCGCGCGCGCTCCGGCTGGCCGTCCTTGCGGAGGAGCGGGAAGATCGCCGCCTTGCACGGCGCGAGGCGCGGGTGGAGCCGGAGGACGATGCGCGGCTCGCCCTCGACCACGTCCTCGTCGTACGCATCGATGAGGAACGCGAGGAGCGAGCGGTCGACGCCCGCCGCCGGCTCGATGACGAACGGGAAGTAGCGTTCACGCCGCTCCTCGTCGAAGTACGTGAGGTCCCGCCCGCTCTGCTCGGCGTGACGACGGAGGTCGAAGTCGCCGCGGTTGGCGATGCCCTCGAGCTCGGACCACCCGAACGGAAAGGCGTACTCGACGTCGACGCAGGCCCGGGCGTAGTGGGCGAGCTCGTCCGGACCGTGCGGGCGGATGCGCAGCCGCTCGCGGGCGATGCCGAGTCCGACGTACCACTCGAACCGCGCCGTCTTCCAGTGCTCGAACGAGCGCTCCTCGTCGCCGGGACGCACGAAGTACTCGAGCTCCATCTGCTCGAACTCGCGCGTGCGGAAGAGGAAGTTGCCGGGCGTGATCTCGTTGCGGAACGAGCGTCCGATCTGCGCGATCCCGAACGGCAGCTTCAGACGCGACGTTTCGACGACGTTCCGGAAGTTGACGAACATCGACTGGGCGGTCTCGGGCCGGAGGTAGGCGACGTGCGCCGTGTCCTCGACGGGCCCGACGTACGTCCTGAACATCAGGTTGAACTGCCGGGCCTCGGTGAGCTCGCCGCCGCAGTCGGGACACCGTGCGCCCTGCACGTGATCCGCGCGGAAGCGCTGCTTGCAGCTCTTGCAGTCGACGAGCGGATCGCTGAAGCCGGACACGTGACCGGAAGCCTCCCACACCCGCGGGTGCATGATGACCGCCGCGTCGATCCCGACCACGTCCTCACGGCCGGTGACCACCGCCTGCCACCATGCCTCCTTCACGTTGCGCTTCAGCTCGACGCCGAGCGGGCCGTAGTCGAGGCTCGCGCCGAGGCCGCCGTAGATCTCGCTGCCGGGATAGACGAACCCGCGCCGCTTGCACAGGTTCACCACCTTGTCCATCGAATCGGCCGGCATGCGGAAGGGGGCGACCCTAGCGGACCCCCCGGGGGGAATCAACGCGGGCGCGTGCGATCAGCTCACGTGCGTGGAGCGGACCCGACGCGACGGCGCCGAACAGTTGCTCCGCGACGGACGCCGCGTCGCGGAGCGCTCTCGGATCCGCTCCGGCGGCCGCGTCGGCGAGCGGGCTCGCGGCGAGTCGCGCCAGCTCGCGGATGGTCGCACCGGCGAGCGGACGGACCGGCTCGTCGGCGCGCACGCAGGCGCGGCACACGAGTCCGCCGCGCTCGACCGTCAGGTAGAGGACGCCCGTCTCTCCGGGCACGGCGCCGCAGCTGCGGCAGCGGGTCAGGCCGGGCGCGTACCCGGTCGCGGCGAGGAGGTGCAGCTCGAACGCCCGGAGGATCGGCTCGATGGGCGTCCCGTCGTCGAGGAGCGCCAGCGCGTCGTGGACGAGCCGGTACACCTCGCGGCCCGGCTCCCGGCCGAGGACCATCCGATCCGCCAGCTCGAGCACGTAGCTCCCCGCCGCGAAGCGGTCGAGGTCGCGCGTGAAGGTGTGCCATACGCCGAGGAGCTCGCAGCGGAGCAGGAACACGAGGTCCGACGTCGAGCGCTGGCGGAAGACGGCCAGGATCCGGACGAACGGCTCCAGCGTCCCCGCGAACCGCCGCCGGGAGTTCTTCGCCCCCTTGGCGATGCCCGTGACCTTGCCGTGCTGCTCGGTCATCAGGGTGACGATCCGGTCCGACTCGCCGTAGGGGCGGGTACGGAGAACGAACGCCGGCGTGGCGAGCTCGCGAGGCACGGGGCCGCGGATACGCCCCCTCGTATGCAACAGCATGGCGGGCGGCGCAACCTTGACAAACGGAGTTCTGGTTCCTAGCTACACCCGAGTTTCATGGCGAGGAGCGAGGACGACAGGGATCCCGAGGGCGCGGAGCGCGGCGCGCCGGCGGGGCGGGACGACCGGGATCGGGTCCGTGAGCTCGAGGCCGAGGCCGCGGCCGCACGCGAGGAAGCGCGCCAGAACCACGAGAAGTGGCTCCGGGAGCGCGCCGACGTCGAGAACGTCAAGAAGCGGGCGGCGCGGGAGCGCGCCGACCTCCTGAAGTTCGCGAACGAGAACATCCTGAAGGACCTCCTCCCCATCGTCGACAACCTCGAGCGGGCCGTCGAGCACGCCCGGGGTGGGGGGAACGGGCAGCCGCTGGTCGAGGGGGTGGCCCTCGTCCTCAAGTCCCTCCTCGAGGTCCTCGAGCGCCACGGGGTGACGCGGATCGAGTCCCGGGGCACCCCGTTCGACCCGGCGCACCATCACGCGATGGGGCACGTCGAGACCGGGGAGCACGAGCCGAACGTCGTGGTCGAGGAGCACCAGCCGGGCTATCGCCTGAACGACCGGCTGCTCAGGCCCGCGCTGGTGAGCGTCGCGAAACCCCCGGACCGCAATCTTGCCAAGGACAAACCCGGTGGTTAAAGCCCCCGGGAGGAGAATTCCCTGATGCCCAAGGTAATTGGAATCGATCTCGGGACCACCAACTCGTGCGTCTCGATCATGGAGGCCGGCGACCCGGTCGTCATCACGAACGCGGAAGGCAGCCGCATCACGCCCTCGGTGGTCGCCTTCACCGACAGCGGCGAGCGCCTGGTCGGGCAGATCGCCCGCCGCCAGGCGATCACCAACCCCGAGAACACGATCTTCGCCATCAAGCGCCTGATCGGCCGCCGGTTCGACGACCCCGAGGTCCAGAAGGCCATGAAGGTCCTCCCCTACAAGATCGTGCGGGCGGACAACGGCGACGCATGGGTCGAGGTACGGGGCAAGAAGTACAGCCCGGCGGAGATCTCGGCCTTCATCCTCCAGAAGATGAGGCAGACGGCGGAGGATCATCTCGGGGAGAAGGTGACCGAGGCCGTCGTCACGGTCCCCGCGTACTTCAACGACAGCCAGCGAAACGCCACCAAGGACGCCGGCAAGATCGC
>CAZLYE010000196.1:0-3013 GCA_964562865.1 uncultured Binatia bacterium (SeqCode)
GAGGCATCCGGGCACGCGACGCCGCTCGACGCCGAGCGCTGGCCGGCGGCGGACGAGAGCGCCCTCGTGCGGGCGGTGATCGAGGTGCCGGTGCAGGTGAACGGCAAGCTCCGCGGGCGGGTGACGGTCCCGGCGGACGCACCCGAGGACGAGGTCGTCGCCGCGGCGCTCGCCGACCCCGCGGTCCAGAGCCACGTCGGCGGCCGGCCGATCCGCAAGCAGGTGGTCGTGCCGGGCCGCATGGTGAACCTCGTCGTATGAGGGGCGTCGGCCTGCTGGCTCTGGCGCTCGTCGCCCTCGGCGCCGCCTGCGGGTACCGTCTCGCCGGCAGCGGCGTCGACGTGCCCGCGACCGCCCACAGCGTGCGGATCGAGGCGTTCCGGAACCGCACGCGGGAGAACGGCCTCGAAGTCCATCTCCGTCGCGCGCTCGAGGACGAGTTCCGCCGCCGCGGCGTGCTTCGCGTGGTGAGCGACGGGGACGCGGACCTCGTGCTGACCGGCGACATCCGCAGGTTCGTCAGCGTCCCCGTGGCGACCAGCTCGACGGACGAGGCGGTCCAGTACCAGGGCGTCATCACGGTCTCCATGCGTCTCGTCGAGAGCGCGACCCGGCATGTCGTGCACGAGACGAAGCTGCTGCAGGAGACGCAGGACTTCGGCGCGGTGAGCGGGGTCGTCATCGCGAGCTCGCCGCACTTCCAGCGCGGAACGATCAACGCCAACGATCTCCCCATCCTGACCAACGTGCAGATCGGCGAGGCCCGGCGTCGCGACGCGCTGAAGGACCTGATCGACCTCCTCGCGCGCGACATCTATCTCCAGGCGATGGAGGGCTTCTGAGCCCGCCGGCCGGCCCCGGCCGGGACGCCGCGCGCGATCCGCTCGCGGCGCTGGAGCGCGACCCGCTGCGGCCGTACTACCTCCTGTTCGGCGACGAGACCTTCCTCGTCGAGCGCGCGCTCGGGGTGCTCCGCGCCCGGCTCGTGCCTGCCGGGCGCCCCGGGACGTGGCGCACGCTGTGGGGCGACCAGGAGGCGGGCGGGCTCGCGGCGGCGCTCGAGGACCTCGGGTCGCCGTCGCTCTTCGGAGGCCCGCAGGTCCTGCTCGTGCGCCACGCCGACGCCCTCGGCGCCGAGGAGCAGGCGCACCTCCTCGAGGTGCTGCCGACGCTCGGGGCGGGCGGGACGCTCGTGCTGGTGGCGCGCGCGGCCGACCAGCGGAACCGGCTCTTCGTCGCGTGTGTCCGCGCGGGGGCGGGCTTCGGCTTCCCCGCCCTGGACGATCCGCGTGCGGTGCAGCCGTGGGTCGTGCGTCTGGCGCGCGAAGCGGGACGTCAGATCGCGCCCGCGGCGGTGCAGGAGCTGATCGAGCGGAGCGGGACGGACCTCGGGGTGCTGGCCGGTGAGCTCGAGAAGCTCGGCCTCCACGCCGGGCCCGGGACGCGCATCGAGGTGGCGCACGTGCGGGCGATCGTGGCCGCCGTCCGCGGGCACGAGGTCGACGAGCTGACCGACCGCCTCGCCCGCCGCGAGCTCCCCGGCGCCGCCCGCGTGCTGCGGCAGCTCCTCGCGGAGGGCGAGCCGCCGATCCGGCTGGTCGCGTTCCTCGCGGCGAACCTCCGCCGGGCGCTGCACGTGGCCGAGCTCGCCGAGGGTGGACTCGGGCCGGACGAGATCGCCGGCCGCACGGGGATGCCGGCCTGGCTCGTCGGCCGGACCCTCGGCCGCGGCCGCGCTGCCGACCTGGTGCGCGCGCTCATGGTCCTGCGGCGCCTCGATCTCGAGCTGAAGAGCCCCCGGTCCCCCGAGGCCGCGTTCGATGCGGCCCTGCTGGAGATCGCGGGCGCTAGCCGGCGCGCAGCTGGGTGACCGCGCGCGCGAGCCGGGAGACCTTCCGGGCGGCGTTGTTCCGGTGGAGCACGCCCTTGGTGACCGCCTTGTCGAGCGCGCGCGAGGCGCGCTCGAGGCTCTTCGCGGCCGCGTCCGCGTTGCGGGCGGAGATCGCGATCCGGACCTCGCGTACGAGGTGACGGAGGCGGGTCTTGATCGTCCGGTTCCGCACCCGGCGCTTCTCGCTCTGACGGTGGCGCTTCAGCGCCGAGGGATGATTTGCCACGGCGCGCTGGCTACCACGCGAGGCTGGACCGGTCAATCAGCGCGACGACTCGGGCGCGGCCTTGGCCGCCGTCCACAGCCGGTCGATCTCGTCGGGACGGAGATCGCCGAGCGCGACCCCGCGCGTCCGCGCCGCCGCCTCCACGTGGCGGACGCGCCGGACGAACCGGTCGTTCGCCGCGCGGAGCGCCATCTCCGCCGAGACGCCGAGGTGTCGCGCGAGGCTCGTGAGGGCGAGCAGCAGGTCGCCGAGCTCGCGCTCGACGGCCGCGCGATCCGCCGCCGCGATCGCCGCCCGGAGCTCCTCGCGCTCCTCCTCCACCTTCGCCAGGACGCCGTCCGTGTCCGGCCAGTCGAGACCGACGTGAGCCGCCTTCTCGCCGAGCTGCTCCGCGCGCACGAGCGCGGGGAGCGCGATGGGCACGCCCGTGAAAACGTCGCCGTCCTCGCCCTTCGTGCGTCGCTCCTCGGCCTTGATGCGCTTCCAGTTCCGCACCACCTCGTCGGCATCCCGGACCTGCACGTCGCCGAAGACGTGCGGGTGGCGTCGCACGAGCTTGTCGGCGATCGCGCGGGCGACGTCCGCGACGGTGAAGCGTCCGGCCTCGGCGGCGAGCTGCGACTGGAAGACGACCTGGAGGAGGAGGTCGCCGAGCTCGTCGCGGACGGCGTCGGGGTCGCCGCCGTCGATCGCCTCCAGCACCTCGTACACCTCCTCGACGAGGTAGGGGCGCAGCGACTCGGGTGTCTGCTCGCGGTCCCACGGGCATCCACCCGGCCCGCGGAGCCGCGCCATGATGTCCACGAGGCGCGTGAACGTTTCCGCCGCTCGCGGATCCGACATCGCGCGACCGTATCGGCGTGGCTCCGCGGTGTCAACGCGACGCTTGCGACTAC
>CAZLYE010000197.1:0-3381 GCA_964562865.1 uncultured Binatia bacterium (SeqCode)
CCAGCGCGAGCAGCGCCGCCCGCGGAGCGTCCGGCCGGGCGAGCACGCGGTCGGCGAGCCAGAAGATCACCGGCACCCACGCGACGCAGGCCAGCCGATTCGGGTGGTAGATCGAGCGGGTGAGGGCGGGCGACAGCGTCCACGCGACGGCCGCGAGGAGCGCGCCCTGCCACGAGAGGCCCACCGCGCGGCGGCAGAAGAGATACGTCGCGCCGCCGGTCAGGAGGATCTGCAGGAGGAAGAAGACGTGGAGCGCGGCCGGAGCCGGCGCCAGCGCGAACGCGAGGAACGCGAACGGGTCGAACACGCCACTCTGCGCGCCCGCCAGGAACGGTGATCCGCAGAGCTCGTGCGGATTCCAGAGAGGGATGCGGCCGTGCGACAGCGCCTCGGCCTGGTAGAGGTAGCGGGGGAAGAACTGCGCGTAGAGATCGCGCGAGTAGCCGGTGGTCGGATGCGGGGTGAAGTGGGCGACGATTCCACCGAACCAGAAGACCCCGACGAGCAGCGCGAAGCCGACGGATGCCGCTGCGGGTCGCATCGGCGGGCGCCTTACCACACGCTCCCGGCGGATGCGACGTTGCGGGCTTTTCTGGTAAGAGCGCGCGGGATGAGGTCCCGCGTCCTCGCCGTCGTGCCCGCATTCAACGAGGCGGGCAACGTGGCGCGACTCCTCGCGGAGCTGCGCTCGCTCCCCGAGCACATCGACGTCGTCGTGGTGGACGACGGCTCACTCGACGGGACGGCATCGAGCGCGAGCGTCGCCGGCGCCCGGGTCGTTCGCCTCCCGTTCAACTGCGGGATCGGCGCGGCGGTGCAGACGGGCCTGCGGCTGGGGCTCGCCGAGGGATACCCGATCACGGCGCGGCTCGACGGCGACGGCCAGCACGATCCGCGCGCGCTGCCCGCGCTCCTCGGGCCGCTCGACGCCGGCACCGCCGACTTCGTGATCGGGTCGCGGTACCTCGAGAGGCACGGCTTTCAGTCGTCCGCGGCCCGGCGCGTCGGCAGCCGCTGGTTCAGCCTGCTGCTGCGCGTCCTCTGCGGTCAGACCGTATCCGACCCGACGTCCGGGCTGTGGGCGGCGAACCGGCGCGCGGCGGCGTTGCTCACCGCCGAGTACGCGTCGGACTACCCCGAGGTGGACGCCATCCTGCACCTCTCCCGCGCCGGCTGCGTGATCACGGAGGTGCCCGTCGAGATGCGCGCGCGCGAGGCGGGTCGGTCGTCCATCGCGGGACCACGCGCCCTGTACTACATGCTGAAGGTGACGATCGCGCTCCTGACCGGCCGCGTGGGGCCCCGGCGCGATCAGAGGAGGCCCTGATGGGATTCCGGCCGTTCCAGGCGGTCTTCGCGCTCGGCTCGCTGGTGCTGACGCTCGCGGTGCTCGAGCTCATCCGCCGGCGCAAGCTGAAGGACGAGCTCTGGCTGCCGTGGCTCGTGGTCGCGCTCACGCCGCTCGTCATGAGCTTCTGGATCGGACCGTGGACGGCGGTCGCGCACTGGCTGCGCATCGCCTACGAGCCGGCGCTGCTCTTCGTCCTCGGGATCCTCCTCTGCCTCGCACTGATCCTCTACCTCACGGTCGTGGTCTCGACGCTCATGCGGCAGAACCTGCGTCTGGCCCAGAACGTGGGGCTGCTCGAGCAGCGGCTCGACGCCCTCGCGGCGGCCGCGCGCGCCGAATCGTAGCCGGCTCACACCGCGTCGTAGTCGCCCATCGTGAGGAACCAGCTCGCGATGGCGTCGGGCACGACGGGGGTCTCCGCCGTGTGGCGGCGGAGGATCACGCGGAACGGCTGGGGCTCCAGTCGGCGGGGGCACGGGAAGAAGCCGGCGCGGCGGAGGCAGCGGTACTCCTCCCCGACCGCAGGCACGAGCGACGCGGCGAGCGCCACCCCGGCCCCCGCGAAGTCGTCCGTCGCCGTGGCGAGCAACGAGAGGCCCGCGTCCCGGCCCGCGGAGCCCGGCGCGACGAGCAGATCGACGACCAGTCCCGCCCGCATGCCGAGCACCTGCCCGACCCGGGTCACCACCATCCCGGCGGGCCCGCGCTCGTCGTGGGCGACGAGCAGCCGGTAGTCACGCGTCGGGCAGGCGCCGAAGCGCCACGTCACGTACGTGCGGTCGCGCACCACCATCACCGGGTACTTCCCCCGGAGCCGCTCCCACAGCCGATCGATGTCCGCCGCGTCGGCCGGCGTCTCCGTCACCCGCGCGCGCCGGACGAGCCCGCTCCTCACGATGCGCGAGAGCGCCCACGCGGCCCGTCCTCCCGCACGGAGAAGGACCCGCCGCGCGGGACCGGCGCCGTCGGGAACCGCCGTGACCGGTCCGAGCGGTGCGAGGAGCAGCGGGATCCGTCCGATGTCGGCGAACCCCAGCCGGCCGACGAAACCGGGCAGCGAATTCCGGTTCGGGAAGCCGTACGTGAAGGCGATGCCGCGACGCGCGCATTCCTCGAACACTCTCTCGGCGAGCGCGACGAACACGCCCTGCCGGCGGAAGTCGGGATGGGTGACCGTGTTCACCGAGACGGAGCCCGTCACGGAGGAGCCGCGCACCGCGACGCGCACGGGCGTCACGATGTAGTGGCCGGCGCTCTCGGGCCCCCGCCCACGGGTCGCCGCGTACCAGATCACCGCCTCCCCCGCCGGGTTCTCGCGGTAGAGCCAGTCGAAGAACGGGCGGCCGGCGACGTCGCTCGCACCGTAGACGAGCCGTTCGAGGTCGAGCACGACGCCGGCACGCTCGAGCGCCAGCGGCGCCGGCTGCCACGAGGCGGCCGTCATGCGAGCACGCCGCGGCGGCGGAGCACGTCGCCGACCGGCTCCCAGGTGTGGCCGGCGAGGAGACCTTTCAGCTTGCGCGGCACCGAGCGGAGGTTGAAGTCGCGGATCGCGCGCTCGCCGCGCGACAGCGGGACCCCGAGACACCATGCCGCGGCATCCACCTCCCGCGGGTGGATGTGGATGACGAACGGAGCTCCCCGTCGCGCGTGCAGGGCGAGCGCCAGGCGATGGACCCAGAGCGGGAAGACACGCAGGTAGAACCCGCCGCCGACGCCGACCCGCACCGGCCCGAGCACCATCACCGCCGGCGGCACCTCGACCAGGACCCCGGCCGGGGCGGTCGGCACGAGGTACGGCGTGCGCGGCGCGTCGGCGATCCCGTAGAGGTAGTTGGCGGCGGGGAACACGCTGCTGTCCCAGCGGTACCCCACGTCCGCGAGGACGTCGAAGGCCCACACGCTCCGGTCGGTGATCGACCACGAGGGCGCCCGGAACCCGAGCACCGGCTGGCCCGACTGATCGCAGAGCAGCTTCCGGGCGTCGCCCGCCGCGGCGCGAAACTCCTCGGGCCGCTGCTCGTACACGA
>CAZLYE010000198.1:0-2611 GCA_964562865.1 uncultured Binatia bacterium (SeqCode)
GGTGCTCTACGACCTGGTACCCGGGTCTCCGAAGGTGAGCTGCCTCGGGCCGATCAAGCCGAACGAGGAGAAGCTCCTGAAGCAGGGTCGCATGTACATCAACATCCACACCGACATCTTCGTCGCCGGCGAGATCCGCGGCCAGGTCCTCCCCGCGCCGGCGGCGCACTAGCGAACGCCGTGACTGCCCTCCGCGCGCTCGCGGCGGGAATCGTCGTGCTCAACCTCGTGCGGGCGGCGCTGGCGGAATGTCCCCCCGACTGCGTGGGCGGGGTGAAGGTCGCGGCGACCGACTGCCTCGTGGAGTTCGCGGGCATCCCGACGTCCGACGAGGGTTGCACCGACGGCAACCCGTCGTGTGACATGGACGGCGTCGTGAACGGCGTCTGCACCTTCCCGGTGTCGGTGTGCATCAACGTGGCCGGCGATCCACGGTGCACGGTCCATGGGCTCTCCGGTCCGCCCGTCGTGCGACCGGCACGGAGCGCCGTCGGGCAGGAGCTGTCCCGCGCGCTGGCCGCCCTCGACCCGGCGCAGCCCGGTTGCACGACGCCCGGGCTCGGCGTGCCGCTCACGGCCACGTTGAAGGGGGTGAGCCAGGCCGTGGCCCGGCTCTCCATCATCGCGAATGCGGGGAGCAAGCGGGATCGGAACAAGCTGCGGCTCACGTGCCGGCCGTCGCCCGTCGCCCCCAGCCTCGCCGACGTGGTCGGCCCCATCTTCGAGGCCCGCTGCGCACTGCCGGCCTGCCATGCCGGCACGCCGGGCTCCGTGGGTCCGGTGCTCTCGGGGCCCGACCCGCACGCGGCGCTGGTCGGGGTTCCGGCGATGAACGTGCCGAGCCTGATGCTCGTGCTCCCGGGCAGCGTCGCTCAGAGCTACCTCGCCCGTAAGATCCTCGGGAAGCGCATATCCGACCGCACGCCGCGGATGCCGCAGGGCTGTCCGGGGGGCGCTGCTCCGGGCGGCTGCCTCACCGACGCCGAGATCGCGGCGATCGTCGCGTGGATACAGACCGGGGCGCCGGACAATTGATGACGTCGAGAACGCTCCGGATGGCCATGCGGATCGTCGCCGGGTTCGTGATCGCGAGCGTCGGGACCGCTGCGCGGGTCCTGGCGCACCTCGTTCCGATCCCGGCCAGCACCTGCGCGTTTGCGCCCATGGCCCTGAGCGTCCCGGCGATGGGTCTCGTCGGAGCGGCGCAACCCGCTGGACCCGCCGACGCGATGCGCATCGTGTACGACGCCGCGGCAAATCAGATCCAGGTGTGTCCCGCAGCGCTCGGGGGCGCGGATCCCTGCGGCGATCCGGTCGCGAGACCGTTCACCCTCGGCACGATGGCGGGGACGATGACCTTCCCGGCCGTCTTCAACGGCGGCATGCTGTCGAGCGGGGACGTGACGATCCCGGACCTGCCCATCACGATCGCGATCGGCGGGACCACGGCGAGCGTCCCCGTGACGCTCACGACGGCGCTCGTCGCGCTGAACGGTGCCGTGGTCGAGGGGGTGCCGCTCCAGGCGCTCGGCAGCCTCGAGCTCGTCGGCGTGATCGACGGCAGCGCTCTCCCGCCGCCGCTCGCCGGTCGGTCGGCCCTGGTGACCGTGTCCTGTCTCCCACGTCCGGTTCCCGACAAGGATCAGTTCGCGCCGCCGATCGAGACGATCTCGCTCGGGGGGCGGATCGCCAGCGGGAAGGCGCGGATCCGTGCCATGGCCGCCGTGTCGTTGACGTCCCCGCCGGATCTCGCGAGCGGGCCGACGCTGCTCTCGATCGACGTGGACGGCACGATGGTCGCGGCCGCCGTCGTCTCCGCGGGAATGCACGGGTCGGGCCGGACCATCACCGGCACGAGCGACGACGGACGCAGCGCGATCATGGTGCGCTCCGTCCGTCGCGGCGCAACGTCCCGGCTCACCATGACGGCGCAGTTCAGCGACGTGACGCTGCCGCCCCAGACGCCGGGCGCGCCGGTCCTCGTCGACCTGACCCTCGACGCCGGCGGTGTGATCTGGCGCGGAGAGCAGCTCTTCCACGTGAGCCACGACGGGCGGACCCTGCGGTCGGGCTGATGCAGCCGTGAACCCCGGGCTTGCCGCCTCGGCAGATCGGCGGGTACGATCGTGGTGATGTCCCTCCGCATCGCGGTCACGCTCCTCGTAGCCCTCGCCGCCGCTTCCGCGTCGGCGCAGCCGGTCACCACCGCGACGCCGGTCAACCACGGGCAGCTCGACGTCCACCCCGCGCGCGGGACGATCGACCCCGTCACCGGCATGGCCACGCTGAAGGCCCACGACTGGCGTTTCCTCCCGGTGTACCCGAGCCCCGACGGCGTCTATCCCGCCCAGGAGCCGATCGTGATCGCGCTCTCGGAGAACAACTTCTACCTCCCTGCGGGCGCGGTGAAGGCGTCGCGGCACGGAACGCTCTTCCGCTATCGGGCGCCCCGGCACGCCGGCTCTCGCGGCATCCGCTCGCTCCGCCTGATGCAACGGCAAAAGGGGATCTACCTCCTCAGCTTCACGCTCACCGGCGTCGACCTCTCGCAGCTCACCATCGCCGACCGGGCGTGCGTGCCGATGGCCTTCATCGTCGGCGACGACGACGG
>CAZLYE010000199.1:0-4757 GCA_964562865.1 uncultured Binatia bacterium (SeqCode)
CCCGCGCGCAGGTACAGGTCTTGCTCCGGCGCTCCCTCGCCGATGTCGCTTCGGGTCCTCGCGACCTCTCGCACGCTCGCCTGCGGTGTGGGCCTCTCGGTCCTGCTGGTCGCACGGCCCGCGCACGTCGCGCCCCGCGGACGCCACCGCCCGCGGCGCACCGCGCCCGTAACAGGCGTTCTCGCAGATCAGCCGGGGTCGCAGTGCCACCCCGGGCATCACGAGCTCACCTATCACGGCGGCGACCTCGTCGAGCAGCCCGCCGTCTTCGTGATCTTCTGGGGCCCGCTGTGGCAGACCGATCCGGCACATCGGGCAGCGGCTGGTGCGCTGCGCGCCCTCCTTCAGAACCTCGGGACCAGTCCGTATGCCTGCGCGTGGGCCGAATACGAACTGCCGGGGCGCCCCGTCGGCGCCGGCACATACGCGGGCGACGAGGTGGTTCCGACCGCCCCCGTCGTCCCGCCGGCCACGGCGCTGGACGACGCGACCATCCAGGAACGCATCCTGACTGAGGAGCATGCACTTCGCGCGCCCGCACCCGGGTTGAACACGATCTACGTCGTGGTTCCCCAACAGGGCGTCGTCGTGCGGGTGGGTGGAGAGACCGGCTGCGGCGGGCCGAGCTTCGCGTTCTGCGCGTATCACGACAGCTTCGCGGCTGGCGTGGACCGCGTCCGCTACGCCGTCGTGCCGTACCCCTGTACGCAGGGCGGCGGCACGTGCTTCGTCGACGCCGGGGAGGACGTCGTCAACGCGCTCGCGGCGTCCGCAAGCCACGAGATTTCCGAAACCACGACGGATCCCGACGCGCCGCCCGTCGCGGCGGGCGGATGGTTCGAGGACCGGACGGGCGAGGAAAATGCCGACGTGTGCCAGGCGACGTCATGTCTCGCGGATCTCACGCTCGGCGGGACCACCTATCCGCTGAACTCGCTCTGGTCGAACCTCGGAAGCGACTGCGTCGCTGCCGTGCCGTGCTCGGCGCCGCGCGCGTGCGAAGATCCCGCACCCGGCGCCTGCGTCGTGCCGACCCACGGTGCAGCAGCATGCGCGCTGGAATGGATCGTCCATCCGAACCTCGGATCACGTCGGGGGCTGCCCTCCCCAACCGTCGTCTGTGCCGATGGTCAGCCGTTCTGCGATTTCGACGGCGCAAAGGACGGCCGTTGTACGTTCCGCCTGGCCGCGTGTCTCAACAATCAGGATCCACGCGTCGCCTGCATCCCGACCGCGATCAGCACGGCGGATCTGAGCCCGCGGACAGTGAACAGCTCGGACCCCGCGGATCAGGCCAATGTCGCCGCGCTTCTCGGGGCATTGGCCGGCGCGGATGCCGCGAGCACCGCCGCGGTGTCGGGCGGCACGATCGCGTACCAGCCACCCGCCAGCACCCCGAACGCGTGCACGCCCTACGTCGACATCGTCGTGCCGGTTCGTGTGACGGGCAGCCGTGTCGGACCCGGCTCCCGGACCTTCCGCATCGCCGCCAAGACCACGAGCGGCACGGCGACCAACCGCCTGCGGCTCGTGTGCAACCCGACCTTCCCGTAGGTCGTCGGTCGCCCAGCAGCAGCTCGACGGCTATTCTCCCCCGAAGAAGCCAGGACCGTACGCAGCCACCGGCGGTCGTCTCTGGCAGGCCCGGACGCCCGCGCGGATGGCCGATACCTCCAAGTTGAGTATCGCGCACACATTCACAAACGAGAACTCCCAGCCGGCGACGTCCGACATGAACCAGTCCCTGACTTCAGCGAACCGCCGACGACTCCACACATCCCGCGCGGTGCCGAACTTCTGATAGTCGGCCAGCGCAACGCCCAGCACCGCGGCCGCCAGCCGTCTCTCCGGCAGGAACTCCCTTGAGCCATCGACCTGCGATGCGGGAAGCGTCATCTCCATGGCTCACGTTGCTTACCACGAGTCGACCCGGCGTCGAGAGAAAACTTCGCCTGCCTCGCGTCGTCCGACTCTCGGACTAGAACCAAACGTCGCAACCCAGCGCGTCGGCGACCGGCCGCCGCAGCTTCCCAGCATCGCATCACACGAATCGCCGCCCGTTCGGCGTACGACCAACGTACGTTGACGACGACCGCGTCCCACCGCTAGGCGTTGCTGACCTGGATCGCTCCCATCAATGATAAGTCTCACACAAGGGGGAGGAACACATGGCGAGAGCCGTTGCCGCCGTGGCCGTCGCCAGCGGCGTCGCGAAACTCCTCCTCCGTACGCCATCGAAGGGGAAGTTCACCGTCAAGGCGCGACACCTCCCGGGTGGCAAGACCTTCGATGTCGTCGTGAACAACAACCGCCACTCCGAGTCACGACGGCAGGGCGGATGACCTCGCGTCGACGCGCACACCACGTTCGCACCCCGCTCCTCCTGGCGATCCTTCCCCTGCTCTCCCTCGCCGCCTGCGGCGGCGTGCACCTGGAGGACCGCACCACCGATCCGATCCTGCCCGCCTCCTCCCTCGAGGTCGTGGCCGACCTCGACTATCCCCCCGGGAACATCGCGGTCTCGCGCACCGGCCGCGTGTTCGTGACGCTCCATCCGAACGGCGACCCGCCCGTCAAGGTGGTCGAACTCGTGGCCGGGAAGCCCGTTCCCTATCCCGACGCGTCCTTCCAGCAGCGGGCCGACGGGAAGCCGTTCTTCGACTCGGTCCTCGCGCTCCGCATCGACCGGCAGGACCGGCTCTGGGCGCTCGACTACGCGCGCTACGGGCGCGGCCAGCCCCGCCTCCTCGCCTTCGACCTCGCGACCGGCGCGCTCGTCCACCAGTACGACTTCCCGTCGAGCGTCGCGGGCCTCCTCTCGATGCTGAACGACTTCCAGGTCGACCCGCGCGGCGAGAGGATCTACATCGCCGAGACGAGCCCGATCCGGCAGCGGCCGGCGCTCGTCGTCTACGACGTCGCGCGGCGCACGAGCCGGCGGGTGCTCGACGGGCATCCCTCCGTGCGCGCCGGCAACTACGTCACGCGGACGCCGGAGCGCGAGATCCGGCTCCTCGGAATCCCGATCCGGATCGGCGTCGACTCGATCACGCTCGACGACCGGGGCGAGTGGCTCTACTACGGGCCGTTCAGCGGTGACACGCTCTACCGCGTCGCGACGCGCGACCTGAACGACGAGTCGCTCGCGCCGGAGGCGCTGGCGGCCCGCGTGGAGACGTTCGCCCCGAAGACGATCAGCGACGGCCTCTCGATCGACGCGGACGACACCATCTACGTGAGCGACCCCGAGCACTCGGCCATCCTCGCGCTCGGGCAGGATCGCCGGTTGCGGACGCTCCTCAAGGACCCGCGGCTCCGCTGGCCCGACGGATTCAGCTTCGGCCCCGACGGCTGGCTCTACGTGACATGCAGCTCACTCCAGCACGTCATGTTCGAGACGAGCGGCCACGTCCGGGCGCACGCGCCCTACCAGGTGTTCCGCTTCCGGCCGGGGCCGACTGGCGTGCCGGGACACTGATACGGGCGCGCGTCCGTCAGAGCACGCGCCGGACCGGCGCGGAGCGGCGGAGCCGCCCCGCGAGCCGGAACGAGAGCACGATGCCGGCCGCCGTCACGAGCAGGAACTTGGCGCCGATCGGGAGGGTCGTCTTCAGGAGAAGGCCCTGGAGCACGACGACGATCGGCACGTGCACGACGTAGACCGCGTAGGTGCTCTCGGCGAGGCCCGCGAGGCGGGCGCTCGGGCGGTCCATGAACTCGCGGAATCCGACGACGAGGCCCACGCAGAGCCCGACGCAGACGAATGCCTCCCAGACGCTCCAGACGAGGTTGCCGGACCGCCAGCCCCCCGTGGCGACGAGCGCAGGCAGGCAGCCCGCGGCGGCCGCGCCGTAGAACGCCAGCGCGGCGCCGACGCCGATCGCCAGCCACGTGAGACCCGCGCGACGTGGGAACAAGTCGAACCACTCGCCCCGCGACGCGACGATCCCGATCGCGAACAGGCTCAGATACTGCGGGAGATGCGCCGGCTCGGACGGCAGCACGAGCCAGGTGACCCACCGGTCGACCGGGTAGCGCTCGCGCACGAGCGCGGTGACGAGGCCGAGGCCGACGGCATACGCGACGAGCGCGGCGTGGCTCGGCAGCGCCGGGACGGGCGTCCGGGGGGTGCCGCGCCACACGCGCCAGGCAACCCAGGCGAGCGTGAACACGAGGAGGTCCGCCACGAACCACATGTGGCCGACGGCCGCGTTCGGGTTCGTGAAGTACGTCTGCGCGAAGAACCGGACGGGCCCGAGCGGGCCGTGATACCCCGCCCACGCGAGCGGGAAGAATATCCCCGCCATCATGACGACGAGGGGGATGCCGAGTCGCACGAGGCGCCCCTTCGCGTATGCCGCCGCACCCTGGCGCGCGAACGGTCCCGGGACGAAGTAGCCCGAGACGAGGAAGAACAGACCCATGAAGAACGCCGCATTGACGGCGAAGAACGGTCCGAGGATCGCGATGCTCCCGGGATTCCGCACCGGCCACGCGCCTCCCGTCGGGCCGTACGCCTGCCCGGCGTGATGCGCCACGACGAGGCAGATGAGCGCGATGCGGAGATGCTGGACGTAGTCCAGGCGGCGCACGGGCGACGGGGATGCGACGGATACCGCGCCGGCCGCCGTGGCGCTCACCGCCCCTTCTGCACGTTCGACACCGTGAACGTGTCGTCCGGCACGTTCGAGTTGTAGCGGACGTTCCGCACCTTGAAGACCGTGTGCGTGCCGTACTGGACGTTCGCGACCTCGGAC